>JBDNGW010000213.1:0-2246 GCA_041689735.1 Leeuwenhoekiella sp.
CTTTTATAGATGTATTGGTCAAAAAAGCTTTCCGCGAAAGCGCTGCCCGCATAACCGGCAAGGGTTTCCTGGATATCGGAAATAGTATAGGCAACTTCGGTTTTTCCGTAAGTTGACCACATATTGCGCATAAAATCGTCCAGACTGAGCTCTTTTTCAGGCATGGCGCGTAAACTCAAATCTAGCGCCAAACCTAAAATACTTCCGTAGGAATAATAGGAAATAAAGGTGTTTTCACGGTTTACCGGATCTACTGCGGTCGCGGCATCCACAAAGGGCGCCTGCTCGCTCATTTCTATAGGGTTAAAAAATTGATGTGCGGGTGAGTTCCAGACATAATTGAAAGTTCCGTTTATTGTTTTTATATAGTCTTCGGGAGTAATAATTCCGGCGCGTTCTAAAATAAGATTGGTGTAATAACTTGTAAAACCTTCGGCAAACCAGAGTTCGCCGCTCCTATTTACCTTAGAAAAATCAAAAGGCTCCAAGGATGCCGGGCGGATACGCTCCACGTTCCAACTGTGAAAATATTCATGGGAAACTGTACCGATGTTGTTTTCCATTCCGCCTTCGGCAAGCGGTTCGGTATCTGTAAGAACAGTGCTGTTGCGATGCTCCATCCCATCTCCGGAAGCATTTGGCATGTAACAGGCGAGGAAGGTGTAGGTGCCGTAATCGTAGTTGGGCAGTTCGCCAAAAACCGCTTTTTGCTGCTCCACGATTTTTTTTACTTTTTCAAAATAGGTATCAAAATCGGCTTGCGTTCCGGGATCGTGCAGCGCAAATCGTATTTTTTGCCCGTCGAGGTCAAATTCCTTCATTTTATAGTCACTTATTTCAGTAGGGCTATCCATAAAATAATACAGATTGGGCGCATAATATTTGGTGCCTGAAACCGGTTTGAGTTGCGTTGCCACTTTCCAATTTAAATCTTCGCGCACCTTAAAATCTACTTCAATAGGGCGATATTGCAGCTCATCAACATACATAAAGGTGGCCGGGGTATTGAGGTGCGCGTGGGTAAGATTCACTTGTGAATACGTGCCATCGCCGCGATTTGCAAACAGGGTATATTCAATATTTACCGTGCCATTATGGTTGGTTATTTCCCAAGAATAGGGATCGGGCCGCATAATGGGAAGCGTGTCGCCCTTGCTATCTGTAGCTACTACATTATAAACATTTTTAGCAAACTCGTGTAGTGCGTAACGACCGGGAGATGACCGGCTCATATGCGCGATAAGCGTTTTGGATTTAATATCGGGAAAGGTCTGCTTGATTACCGCTTCGTGATGTACGGCATTGTCAAAAGATATGGAGTAGGTATTCGTTTGCGCGTGCGCAAAACTGGCAAGAAATAATAACAAAAGGATAAATCGCATAAGTGGACTTTAAATTGTTGAATGAATGGTAAACATAAGAATTCTACACACTTTAAAAACGTTCATTGATCCACGAGGAAATCAAATCTAGCGCCTGCGGCGAAAAAGTCTCTTCAATCTCACCATATTCCTGTACGTTGCCGGTTTCCGCAGTTTGAAAAAGGTGATTGAGACCTGGGAGTTCTTTTACCGTATAATCCTTGTTTCCCGCTTTTTGCAGTACTTTTTCATAAGCGGGCAGGTTCAACGGTGGAAGGACCTGTACATCTTTTTCACCATTGAGTACGAGTGTGGGTATCGTTATCTTCTCTATATAATCAGCAGGATCTGTTTTTATAAAATACAGCAGCCACGGATTTTCAAACTGATTTTTGACCTCTGCAATAATTTCTGGAGTGTATTTGATTTTTATATCCTCGGGAGCATTTTGAAGCGCTTCGTTCAGGATGCTTTCCAGCATTTTATCCATGCCCGTCGTGTCTTTCGCGGTAGCGATATAATCAAAGATCTTGTTTGAAAGTTTTTTGTCAAAAGCGGTGACATTTGATTCTTCTCCATTGAGCTGCGCCATTTTTTCGGTTTGAGAAGTGATTACATCCCCACCAGAAATTGCCGTGCCTGCAAGCGAAACAAAAAAAGCGATGCCGCTACTTTGATCTGCAATGAGCCCGCCCTCGCTATGACCTATAAGACCAATTTTTGAAGTGTCAATGTCTTTTCGTGTTTAATGCTTGTCCGTAATGACACCTAAAGCTCATCCCATCGATGACTGGCGCCGGCTATCAATAGCCTTTCCATTGTTGCCCCGCCGAAATACCTCCTGTTGAATTTATAGCAGAACTCGTTGAGGTAGTTCTCCAGAAA
>JBDNGW010000214.1:0-1460 GCA_041689735.1 Leeuwenhoekiella sp.
CATCATATCTTTTACTAAATGACCAAGGTCAAATTCGGGCGTCCAGCCTAATTTATTTTTGGCTTTTGAAGCATCACCAATGAGTAGTTCCACTTCTGTTGGCCTAAAATATTTCGGGTCTACCGCAAGCACTTCCTTACCTATTTCCAGTTGAAAATCCGGATTTTCGCAAGATTTGATATAGGCTTTTTCATCAACGCCTTCTCCTTTAAATTCAAGGGTAATACCTACTTCTATAAAGGCCATACGTACAAAATCACGTACCGGTGTGGTTTTTCCGGTGGCAATTACCCAATCTTCAGCTTCCTCTGCCTGTAGGATCATCCACATCATGCGCACATAATCCTTGGCATGACCCCAGTCCCGTTGCGCGTTCAGATTCCCCAGATAGACCTTGTCCTGTAGACCAAGTGCAATCCGGGCCGCGGCACGTGTGATTTTACGAGTCACAAAAGTTTCGCCGCGTATGGGAGACTCATGATTGAACAAAATACCATTACAGGCAAACATACCATAGGCTTCGCGGTAGTTTACCGTGATCCAGTAGGCATAGATTTTTGCTACTGCATACGGACTTCTGGGATAAAAAGGCGTGGTTTCCGTTTGTGGCACCTCTTGCACTTTCCCGTATAATTCTGAAGTGGACGCCTGGTAGATCCTGGTTTTTTTCTCCATTCCCAATAGACGTACCGCATCAAGAATCCGTAAGGTTCCAAGTCCATCTGCATTACCGGTATATTCCGGGGTTTCAAAAGAAACCTGCACGTGGCTCATAGCGGCAAGGTTATAGATCTCATCTGGCTGGATCTCGCCTATAAGACGAATTAGGTTGGTACTGTCTGTCATATCACCGTAATGCAAAATAAAGTTGCGGTGCTCTACATGCGGATCTTGATACAAGTGATCTATACGATCTGTATTAAAAAGTGAGGCCCGCCGTTTAAGACCGTGTACGGTGTATCCCTTTTTTAAAAGAAATTCACTTAAATAAGCTCCGTCTTGACCGGTAACTCCTGTAATAAATGCAACTTTCATGATGGTGCGCTTAAGATATTAATTTTTCAGACCTATGTTTTTTCTAGCAAAGAAGTAGAAGATCTAGATCAATTGGATAAATATGCTGTTATTATTCTCCTTTGCCAATGGTATAGGTTCTAAAACCAAGATTTTTCAGATAATCGGTATCCAGGATAGCCCTACCATCAAAGAGGAATGCGGGTTTAAGCATTTCTTTAAAAACGCGCTCCCAGTCGTAGGTTTTAAATTCGTCCCATTCCGTAAGAATAGCAATGGCGTGTGCGTCTTTACAGGCTTCATATGGTTCGTTCACCACTGTAACCAGCGCTCTGTTTTCGGCTTCGCTGCGTGTATTTAGATAATCCAGGTCGGCAAGAATCTTCTCCTTTTTAACTTTGGGATCGTAAATGGTCACTTCGGCAAGCTCACTCAGCAGATAATCG
>JBDNGW010000215.1:0-1676 GCA_041689735.1 Leeuwenhoekiella sp.
GGGCATACCAAAGATCAAATCATAGAATTTGACCAACAGCGGCAGAAGGCACACGTTTTTGATAAAAAACATGATACGCGCACAACCTATGACACTCCTGCTGGCGTACATGACATGATATCTTCCTTTTATTTCCTGAGGGATCAAATTGATATTGATAAGCTCAAAGAGGGTGACGACACCAGTTTGGATATGTTTTTTGACGAAGAAAATTTTAAATTTAAATTACGGTTTTTAGGTCGGGAGGTAATAAGCACTCCGTTCGGAAAAGTAAATACGCTTGTTTTTAGGCCCGTGGTACAAGCAGGTCGTATATTTAAAGAAAAAGAAAGTCTCACCTTATGGGTCAGTGCAGACAAAAACAAAATACCTTTGCGCATTAAGGCAGATCTTGCGGTAGGATCACTTAAAGCAGACCTTGAGGCCTACAAAGGATTAAAGCATCCATTTTACATTATACAGGACTAATGAATACTAGTAAAGACGCTGTAGATAAACAACTGAACGCCCTTTCTGAAAAGTTGCAGGAAATGGATCAACCCCTTGACCATCAACTAGAAGGTGTGGTATATGCAAAGCCCATTAATTATTGGGACTATATTCAAACAGATGCTTTGCTCAACCTACAAGTGCAGCGCACGCTGCTTCCCGATGAGATGGTTTTTATTATGTACCATCAGGTCAATGAACTTATTTTTAAGATGATTCTCTGGGAGTTGCAACAAGTTGCCGACAAAGAAAATCTGGATGTAGTTTTTTTTACCTCAAGATTAGAGCGGATAAGTCGGTATTTTGACATGCTCACGACTTCCTTCACTGTTATGCGCGATGGTATGGATTTGGATCAATATCTCAAATTCAGGCGAACGCTAAGTCCGGCAAGTGGCTATCAAAGTGCTCAGTACCGGCAGATTGAGTTTGCAAGCACGCACCTTATAAATCTTATAGATAAAAGATTTCGGGCAGATTTTAGCAGAAAAATCGAAGAAGGTGCGCAACTTAACGCCTCCTTTTACGACGAATCCTTTGAACATCTATATTGGCAAGCTGCCGGTAAAGATTATTCCACCGGTAAAAAGACATTTACATTACGGGAGTTTGAGCAAAAATATAAAGCACCCTTAATACGTTTTATAAAAACCTATAAAGATTTAAATTTGTACTCAAAATTTCAGACTTTGCCAGAAAAAGCGCAGCAAGACCCCACGCTTCGAGAGGCTATGAGACATTATGATCATACTGTTAATATTAAATGGGTAATGGCACATTACAACACCGCCCGCCACTATTTGAATCAGGGCGACCAACCCCTAGATGCAACCGGTGGCAGTGAATGGGCCAAATATATGCACCCAAAATACCAAAAACGCGTCTTTTTTCCCGATTTATGGAGCGCAGAAGAACTTAAAAACTGGGGGAAGGAAGTTTAACCAACTAAGCATTTAAAATACCACACATTGAAGCACTTTTTCTACACCATTTTACTAGCTACCCTTTTCCTCTATACCTGTGAAAACAAGAAAACAAAGACAGAGCCAAAAAAAGAAATGGCCGCTGTTGTTAAGGCCCCGGAAATAATAAAAGAATACGGTTTTCCCGTGGAAGATTATATGATCTTGCGCGATACGGTACGCTCTGGTGACAGTTTTGGTAAGATTCTATCTGATAATGGCATA
>JBDNGW010000216.1:0-6278 GCA_041689735.1 Leeuwenhoekiella sp.
ATAAACCCAATTTTGCTTGGTCCATTGCGCAAATATAGAAGTATAAAACCTGCCAAAATCGCTAAAACCATGCGTTTTGTGGCAAAAAATGGTTATAAAAAGCCATTAATTGAATCCGACGAAATTCAACAAATAGCCCAAGAAAATGCTTGAAATTGAACGAAAGTTTTTGGTCAAGAACAATGCTTTTAAAGAGAAATCCTTTGCTAAAAAACGGATCACTCAAGGTTATTTGAACAGTGATCCTGCGCGGACAGTGCGGGTACGGATTACAGGGGAGCAAGGTTTTTTAACTATTAAAGGGCTTTCCAATCCTGGCGGCACTACCCGTTTTGAGTGGGAAAAAGAGATCGACTTACAGGAAGCAGAAGCACTTCTGAAACTTTGTGAACCCGGAAGTATAAATAAGATGCGCTATCTCGTAAAGGCAGCAGATAAAATCTTTGAAATTGATGAGTTTTTTGACCAAAACGAAGGGCTTATCGTGGCTGAAATAGAGCTTAACGCCGCCGATGAATATTTCGAAAAACCCAACTGGTTAGGTCAGGAAGTTACCGGTGATCAGAAATACTACAATTCGCAGTTAACTAAAAAACCGTTTTTAAAATGGACTGACAAGGAAAAAAGAGATAATCAGAATTAAAATTGATATTATCGAGAAAAAATCATTTTTTACGATTAAATGTGTAAAATTTTAATCATTTTTCAATAGATTTAAGAAATATTTAAAATTATATTTACATCAAACATATAATTATATTGAAAGAGAATTATATACAATTCTTCCATTTATCTATATCTAAATTGAGTCTTTTGGCTTTAATTACGGTTTTTAGTTACGCTTCTGTGCAATGTAAAACGCAAGAGAACAAAAATCAGGTAAATGCAAAACTGTCAAAAAAAGATAGAAACATCTCCATACAACAAGATACTTTAAGGACAGAAACCCTCAACCGTACAAAAACCTTGTTGTTAAAGGTCGAAATGGTCAATTCGCCGAAACGACCTATGGCTATCATAAACTACGCGGTTTATGAGGTGGCCACGCAAAAGTGCATTAAAAAAGACAGCTTTCAGGGCGTAGATGTACAATGGAACGATAACAACTCGCTCAGACTGATCCCTTACATCGGTATGGAACGTAAACCTGTTTCTGAAAATCCAAATGAAATCCCGGTAACCAAAACTTTAAGTGAGGCTATCATCGTAAAACTGAATGATAGCTTGTAAAACTTGACCCGTACTCCTATTAATAAACCTAAATAATTTAAACACTCAACTAAAATTACATTATGAAACACAAGTACACACTGCAATTATTTATTCTCTTTATGGGGGCTTTTATGGTTTCCTCTTGCGAAGACAGACCGAGAAAAGAAAAAACAAATGATATTGCTTCCATTAAGGAGTTTAAATTTGAGAAAAAAGGCAAGCTTGTAGAAAAAAATGAGGAAGAGGAAGAAGGGGAAGGTAAAAAGGGGATAGAGCTTATCGCTGATTATATTGCGAGCATAATGAAACCCATGGATGCCAAGGAATCAACCTATAAAGAAGGTTACCTCATGCGCGAGTTCCAGAAAGCGCAACAAAAGGCGACTGCAATTAGGTCGAGGAGGGCGCCTACAGCCACATGGCAAGAGCGCGGCCCCGCAAATGTGCCGGGCCGAACCCGGAAGGTGTTCATATCGCCTAGCAACCCAGATAAATGGTATGCGGGAACCGTGGGTGGCGGCCTTTGGATCACCGAAAATGCAGGGGATACCTGGAGCAATGTGACGGATTATAAGGTGCCCAATTTAGCAACCTCTACCGTAGCAATCAGCGAGAGCGCGCCTCAAACCATATTTTTGGGTACTGGAGAACCTTTTCGCAACTTGGATGCCATCGGAGGAATCGGTCTTTTGAAATCAATCGATGACGGTGCGAGCTGGGAATATTTGGATAACACTAAAGATTTTGGTGGGATAGGGCGTTTGGCCATCAACCCCAACGATGCTGACAGCCTTGCAGTGGCAAGCGCAACCGGTATTTATGTAACTTCAGATGGCGGGACTAGCTGGCAAAAAACATTTGGCGTAGAAAATTTCAAGCCTACAGACAGCATAAGCACTACAAACGTTCAAGACCTCAATGCAACCCCCGGCAACTATAATGTTATATATGGTGGCGTAAACAATCTGGGGATCGTAAAAAGTATAGATGGCGGTTATACCTGGGAAGTGGTTTTTAACAGAGATGATTACAACCCCAATAGTGGGCGTTTTGAGCTTGATGTTTCTTCGGCAAATCCAGATGAGGTAGTATTGGGTGTCTATTCTCCGTCTGGTGCCTCTGCGGTAAATACTGATTTTTACGTATCCACAGATGCAGGCGAAACTTTTACGCTTTTGGGTTATGAAGGCACTCCAGCTTCTGGCAATCTACTTACCAGTCAGGGTTGGTATGATAATATCATAACAACGCATCCTTACAATGAAAACATATTTTACGCCGGGGGCGTCGTGATGCACAAGGTTACCATAACCGATTCATTAAAATACGAATTCACACCTATAGCGGCTGGTTATAATGAGGAAATGAATGACTACGTTCATGTTGATCAACATGGTTTAGCGTGGATTAAAGGAGAGAACGCCGAAGATTTTAAGCTTGTGCTTTCTAACGATGGCGGTGTATATTCCACAGATTATCTTGCAGATCCTGCAACTACTGAGGGAGACTGGTCTACAATTGCCATAGGCTTTAACAGCACTCAATATTACGGTGCCGATAAGCGTAACGGTTCAAGCTCTTACCTTGCAGGGGCTCAGGATAATGGTTCGCACATAACCTTTAGTGAAAATGCAGATGCAAATAGCGAGTATATAAGAGTACTTGGTGGCGATGGTTTTGAAGTGATCTGGAACTATGAGAATACCGATAAATTTATAGCAGGATCACAATATAATAATTTTGCCCGTTTTGACGGGGAAAACGGGTTTTTAGCGCCCCACGGAGAATCTGGTGCAGGAACGTCCCCTTTTTATAGTAAAATATCCAATGCTAATAACAATCCAGACGTGGTTTTTAGCCCTTCCATAAGCGGGGTGTGGCGATCTACAAATTTTGCCGAACAATGGAAACTTACGCCCATACCCAATAATTTTTCGCTTGGTGCTTCAAGTTCATTGGATGTTAATGTATCTGTGGCAAATCCAGATGTGGTCTGGGCAGGGAATGCAATGACCGAGGCAGGAGGCTTCGTATTGCATGTTTCCCAAGATAACGGAATGTCTTTTCAGCCTACCGAGCCATTTGTATACCCACGTGATAGCATGGATCACAACCTATTCCTAGCTGGATTGGAAACTTCACCTACCAATCCTGATCGTGCCTATGCTTTGTTTTCTTCACAAGGAGCTGCAAAAGTGTTAAAAACGAATGACCTTGGCCAAAATTGGGAAGACATTTCGGGATTTTCACAAGAAGAAGATCGTGGTTTTCCAGATGTTGCCATACACTGTCTTGTAGAAATGCCCTTTGATGAGAACGTACTTTGGGTAGGGACTGATCTCGGTGTTTTTCAAACGGAAGATGGCGGGGCGAGCTGGTCAATTTTGGACGGTCTGCCAGCAGTTTCTGTCTGGGAATTTAAAATCGTCAATAATCAAGTAGTGGTCGCCACACACGGTCGTGGCGTATGGTCAGCTACCATAGACGAGCTTGCCGGTTATGAACCACCCAGTTATTTTGCGCCACCTTCTATTGTAGAAGTCTACCAGCAATCGATACAAAACACTAATGCGGTTGTAGTTTTCAATGTAGAGCAGGCATTTGTTGATGATGTGAATATTTATGTCAATGATTCACTATATGCTTCCGTGCAGGATCAATTTTCTGCTGGAACTACCAATAGATATATAATTGAAAATCTAAGCGAAGGTCTTTATACTATAGGCGTTCAAATTACAAATGACGGTAAACAATCTATCGCCGCAGAAACTGAAGTGGTGATCGTTGATTATGAGACTCCCGAAGAATTTGTTAGCATCAATGTTTTTGAGCCCGAAGATGTGTTTGATTTTGAAGGTGAATTTAAAATAGATGATGTTGACGGTACGGTGGGCCAGAATGTGCTGAACAACGCCGATCACCCTTATCCTAACAATGCTGAATATCGTGTGATTTTGAAAAAGCCCATCACGATCACTGCTTCATCAGCGGCTTTTAATTATGAAGACGTGGCCATTGTAGAACCAGGTGATGCCGGTGGTATCTATGATTTTGTTGCAATAGAGGCCAGTAAGGATCTTCGCAATTGGGAAGTGCTAGATGTATATGACGCAGACCGATTTCCGGAGTGGCTTGAGACTTACAATAATGTGGCAGATGATGAATCCCCAGTGATCAACGACGGACTTTTTAATGGTCAGACACTTGATTTATTGCAGCAAACCACAGCCGGGAATGATATCTTTAAAATAGGTGATACCATAGCGCTGCGTTTTAGACTGATTACAGATGGTGCCGCAACCAGTTTTGGCTGGGCAATACGTTCTATAAATAAGCAGACATTATCTATAAACGAGCCATTGCTAGCTTCTCAGTTAAGCATGTATCCTACCATTTCTAATGGAGATGTAACACTCGCATCTACCATAGATCTAGGGATTTCAAATGTTCAGGTATTCAATATCAACGGGAAAGAGGTATTTTCTGAAAATTATGACCTAAGCTACAGAAAGCAAAATCTGGCACTTAATAGTTTAAGCAGCGGTATGTATCTGGTAAAAATCACTTCCGGAAGCAGGAATATCGTTAAAAAAATAGTTATTAACTAGCAATTAAAAACTATTGATTTTATAGAAAAGCCCAACGGAATTATCCGTTGGGCTTTTCTATTTCTTGGCTAATAAAGACCGATTTTCAAATAAAAAGCCGGTTTTTAAGTGGCTGCGATACTTTGTGCCAGTGTGTACAAATCGCCGTTCTGAGTGATTTTGACAGTTCTTGAAGAACCTTTGGAGCTTTCCGTATAAGTTATACTGGTCAAGATGTTTGCGGTTCGCTCTGCTTTCAGCGTAGAGCTGAATGCATGGGCTTGGCGTGATTGTACACTGCTTTTATCTGGCCCTTTTAGACCGGGGAAGTTATATTCTAAGGGGATATCGTACAATTGTTTTGCGATTAAAAAAGCTTCACTCCAGCTTCCGGCAGGAATGACAAGTTGGGCAGAAGTGGCCGTGGACTTGTCATTGTCCCCATTCCCATTACCAGCGCTGACTTTTGGAAAATCCTCTTGGAGTCGGCTAGCGTAGCGTTCTGGCGTTTCCTTCCGCTGAGGCACTTTAAAACGGGTGAGATATCCATTGTAGGCATAGCCGGTAATATCGTTATACCGCACTTGGATCATATGATCCTCTATTCCGGCCACCTTAATGGGTTGATTATCAAGCTTGTCCAAAACTTCAACGCTGGCGCCATAAGGCATTTTTCCAACCTGCTCACTATCTAGATTATCCTCTTTGCGCAGTAAAAGGCCGCTGGGCGCAATAACGTACATAAAGTTGGGCAAAGGTTGCTCAACTTTCGTCTCAACGGTTTCTGTAACGATTTTTTCTTCTTTTTTTTCCTCCTTGCAGCCCAGGAGTAGAAAAAGGCTCAGGACGGTGCAGAAAATAGGTGTAATGGATTTCATAAATTAGTTTTAAAGTCAAGATAGTGCATGGCGGCTTTTTTTCTTGTAAAGATTGACTTAAATATGTCAATCTTGATAATTTTAGACCAAATTTATACCGATTTTAGGTCATTTTTTAGTTTAAAAAGATGATTTATGAAGGATATAAATTGCGTTCTATTAATCCTTCGGAAGAATGTTTAACTGAAATCCGCTGAAAGACAAATTCAAAAACTAAAAGATTTCCGTTATAACTTACGTTCGAGGCTATTTTTTTCGGCTTACCGACATTGTGTATTTTGTAATCAGCATTCTCATGGGCGCAGCTTTTTACTTCTGAAAATTAGTCCGCAAACTATATTGTGCCATTGATATTAGCCACAATATAGTTAAAATCGTTCGCGATAGCGATTTTGGAATCTTCGCTGAAAGTGGATTTTTAAACAGAAGATTACTTGCTAAAATAAAAAACACGGGAAAGTAGTTTTTCAACTAAAAGAATCATTTTAATGTCAAAAACATTGTTTTAAGCCCTAAAAACGGTTTTCACCTTTCAGCAGTAAAACTCAAATCCTTTTGTCATATTCTTTTTCAGAAAAAATATTCAGGCCTTAAGGACCTA
>JBDNGW010000217.1:0-5688 GCA_041689735.1 Leeuwenhoekiella sp.
ATGGCCACAGAGTATATAATTATCAAGCTTTAAATGGGTTACATATTTATTGACATATTTAGCAAATGCTTTTATGTTTTTTGTTTCCAAAGGAGCGGTATGGCCAAAGCCAGGCAGATTGAGCAAATAACAGGTAAAATCCTCTTTTAAATGAGCGGCCGTCCATTGCCAACTATTAGCGTCGCCACCAAAATAATGGACAAAAACAAGGTTTATTTTGCCAGTTCCCATGCTGATATAGGAAGTATTTTCTTCGTTTTTCATTCTTAAATTGCCGTTTATAGATGCTCTTAGGGCTCAATAAAGATACGCGATCCATTGATGAAGGGTTCAATTTTAATATAGCCTTGTCAAATTTAAAATTAAAAACACAATTCTTCCGCCGTGAGGCAAAAGCCGTTAACGTAGTTATAAAAGTTAATTCGCCGAGTACTTATATTGTACATTTAAATAAAATTGCGGGTATTTAACTGCCCAGATTGAAAAGAAAATTAAAATAAAGAAAAATGGATTTAAAGATTAAAGACAAAGTTGCGCTTATTACTGGCGGAGATTCTGGAATAGGGCTGGAAACCGCAAAAATATTAATTGACGAAGGCGCAAAGGTTATTCTGAGCGATTTAAAGCAAAGTGATTTAGATGAGGTCATTGAAGGCTTAGAGAAAGATCATAAGGCCGAAAACCTGTTTGGTATCGCGGCAGATCTTATCGATAACAAAGCGGTCGTAGCCATGGCGGAAAAGATCAAAAAGGATTTCGGTGGAATTGATATACTGGTAAATGCGGCCGGAGCGCGCGGTGCGGCCGGGGACTTTTTAACCCTTACCGATGATGACTGGATGGAAACCATACAGATAGATCTTATGGGAGCGGTGCGACTGGCGCGTGCTTTTGTACCTCAGATGCAAGGCAAAAATTGGGGCAGGATCGTGATGATTTCCTCAGAAAATGCCATGCAGCCGTACGACGAAGAAAGTCCGTACAATGCCTGTAAGGCCGCAATCATTAATTTTTCAAAATGCCTATCTCGTATTTATGGAAAAGAAAATATTTTGGTCAATACGGTTTCCCCAGCCTTTATTGAAACGCCCATGACGAACGCCATGATGGAAGATCTGGCTAATGAAAAAGGAGTTTCTGAAAAAGAAGCGGTGCAATGGTTTTTGAAAAACAAACGGCCACATCTTGAAGTACAGCGCCGCGGCCAACCAGAAGAAGTTGCTGCTGTAATCGCTTTCCTATGTTCAGACCAGGCCAGTTTTGTAAATGGCAGCAATTACCGCGTGGATGCTGGTGCTGTGGCCTCTGCATTTGGATAAAATATTGTTAGATCTTCAGCTAAAATTCAGCTAAAAATCAACTGAAATTCAACTGAAAAATTGGCGAAAACCAATTAAAAACGCCCAATAATCGTCGCTTTATGATGATTATTGGGCGTTTTATTTTTTCATTTTTGGGCTCTCAATTACTTGATACGTTATTCCATTTAGACATATAAAACTAATTTTGTCATCTTGAGCACAGTCGAAAAATTAAACAAAAACGTCTCGTTTGCCGCATTCCTCCGATGTTACAACAAGTAGGTTCTACATAACATTTTTAGTTTAGATTCACCAATTACATGTCTTGTCGGAAAAGCTTTTCACCTAAAAAAACAGCAATTCCCTGCTTTTTGTAAGTGGCCAGAGTTTGTCTTCTACAAGAAGTTCCAGTTTATCACAGTGGTAGCGCAGGGTTTCAAAATAGGGTTTGACTTTGTGGGTATAGGCCTCCGCGCGCTCGTTAATCTCCTGTTGATTTGCAGTTTTTCGAGCCTCGATCATTTCGTTAATACCGGTGTTTATTGCGCTCATATGATTGGAGATGGCCTCTATAAGTTTCATCTGTTCGCTGGCCAAGGGTTTAAAATCCTTCTGGTAAATATCCTGAAGTCCCTTTACGTTTTTGATGAGTATATTCTGATAACGAATGGCGGTTGGAATCACGTGGTTTCGTGCGATATCGCCCAGAACACGGCTTTCAATTTGCAGTCGTTTTATATATTCCTCCAGTTCAATTTCCTGACGGGCCTTGATTTCGGTGGCGTTCATCACGCCCAGTTTTTCATAGAGCTTGATCGTTTTTGGGTCGATCTGGATTTTTATGGCATCGGGCGTGGTTTTGTTGTTGCTCAATTTTCGCTTTGCAGCCTCTTGCTGCCAAGCCTCGCTATACCCGTCGCCTTCAAAGCGGATCTTTTTTGAAGCCTTGATATATTCCCGCAGCGTGTTGAAAATGGCCTCGTCCTTTTTAAGTCCTTTTTTATCAATGAGCTTGTCCACTTCGGTCTTAAACTGAATGAGCTGGTTGGCCACGATCGCATTGAGCACGGTCATGGGTTTGGCGCAATTTGCCGTGGAGCCCACCGCGCGGAATTCAAATTTATTACCGGTAAAGGCAAAAGGCGATGTGCGGTTTCGGTCAGTATTGTCCTGTAGGATTTCGGGGATTTTGCCCACCACATTGAGTTTGAGATCTGTTTTCTCCTGTGGCGAAAGTTTGCCGGTGGTCACTTTTTCGAGTTCGTCGAGCACTTTTGTAAGCTGTTTACCTATAAATATGGAAATTATGGAAGGCGGCGCCTCACTGGCCCCAAGTCGGAAATCATTTCCGGCGGAAGCCACGGAAGCACGCAGCAGTTCCTCATGATCATGAACCGCCTTTATGGTATTGATAAAAAAAGTGAGAAACTGCAGGTTTTTTGTGGGAGTGGTTCCCGGACTCAGCAAATTGGTGCCCGTATCAGTCGCCAGCGACCAGTTATTGTGCTTGCCGCTGCCGTTTATTCCGGCAAATGGTTTCTCGTGGAAAAGAACCTTAAGATTGTGTTTTTCAGCCACTTTTTCCATAATATCCATAAGCAGGGAATTATGGTCTACCGCAAGGTTTGCCTCTTCAAAAACCGGTGCAAGCTCAAATTGGTTCGGTGCAACCTCATTATGCCGCGTTTTAACGGGAATTCCCAACAAGATACATTCATATTCTAACTCGCGCATATATTGAAAAACGCGGGCGGGAATACTGCCAAAGTAGTGATCATCAAGCTGCTGCCCCTTTGCCGAAGCATGTCCTAACAGCGTGCGCCCCGTTTGGCTAATATCTGGGCGGGAAGCGGCAAGCGAGGCGTCGACCAGAAAATATTCCTGCTCCCAGCCCAAGGTAGCGCTCACTTTATTGACCGATTTATCAAAATAATTTGCCACTTGCGTAGCGGCCACGTCAAGTACGTTCAACACGCGCAATAAAGGTGTTTTATTATCAAGCGCTTCCCCGGTATAGGAAACGAAGACCGTGGGGATGCAAAGTGTCGTGCCCAGTATAAAAGCAGGAGAAGTGGGATCCCAGGCGGTATAGCCGCGTGCTTCAAAAGTGTTGCGTATGCCGCCGTGCGGAAAAGAAGAAGCGTCGGGTTCTTGTTGTACGAGCTGCCCGCCATCAAATTTTTCTATACCGGAACCATCTGGCATGAGGTCAAAAAAGGCGTCGTGCTTTTCGGCGGTGGAGCCGGTAAGTGGTTGAAACCAGTGGGTGTAATGCGTTGCCCCTTTGCTTATGGCCCACTGTTTCATTGCCGCAGCGGCACCGTCAGCTATTTTTCGGTCTATTTTTGAGCCTTTTGAAATGGCTTCTTCCACGGCATGTAAAGCTTCCAACGGTAAAAATTGACGCATAGCGCTGGTGTTAAAAACTTTGCTTGCAAAATAGTTCGATTTTTTTTCGTGATCTTGAAAATATTGCGGTTTGTGAGATCGTGCTTCTAATATTGATTTATAACGAATTGTTGACATATGGATTTATTTTCGAGAATATGTAAATAATTAGATTCAAAAATAATCAATATAATATATAGCCCCAAAAAATTATAGGCCTATTGCATGAAAATAAATTTTTAGAGTTATTAACCCCTAAAATTTAGGGGGCGAATAAATAAAATTATTATATTTGCCCTTTAAGCAATCATAAATAAAATAATTTATACTCTTATGGCCAAACCAGTGAAATCAAAATTAGAATACTTATGGTTGGATGGATATGAACCCACAGCCAACTTAAGGAGCAAAACTAAGGTTCAAGAAGACTTTAGTGGAAAACTGGAAGACTGTCCAGTATGGTCCTTTGACGGCTCTTCAACAAGACAGGCGGAAGGTGGATCTTCTGACTGTCTATTAAAACCGGTTGCGATCTATCCAGATCCCGCCCGTAAGGATGGCTACCTGGTTATGACCGAGGTTTTAAGTTCTGACGGTACGCCACACCCATCTAACTTTAGGTCAAAAATAGATGACGATGATGATGATTTTTGGTTTGGTTTTGAGCAGGAATATTTTATCATGGATAAGAACACCGAGCTTCCATTAGGATTTCCCATGGGCGGTTATCCCGGTCCACAGGGAATGTACTACTGTTCGGTAGGGGGGAAAAATACCCACGGACGCCGTTTTGTTGAAGAGCACGCAGATCTCTGTATAGAGGCCAGGCTCAATTTTGAAGGGATCAATCAAGAAGTGGCAAGTGGCCAGTGGGAATTTCAGCTTTTCGCCAAAGGGGCCCAGAAGGCCGGTGACGAGATGTGGGTTGCGCGTTACTTGTTGGAACGTCTTACCGAAAGGTATGGCTGGTATATAGAATTCCACCCAAAACCCGTAAAAGGGGATTGGAACGGTTCTGGGATGCACGCCAACTTTTCCAACTCCCTACTGCGCACGTGCGGTGATAAGGAAACGTACATGAAAGTTTGTGAAGCATTCCGTCCTGTGGTATCAGAGCATATTGAGGTATATGGAGAATTCAATGACCAGCGCCTTACCGGTAAGCACGAAACTGCTTCCATAGATGATTTTTCCTATGGTATTTCAGACCGTGGTGCTTCCATTCGCATCCCGATCATTACCGTAGAAAAAGGTTGGAAAGGATGGTTGGAAGACCGCCGACCAGCTTCTAACGGTGACCCATACAAAATCGCAGGCAGGATCGTAAAAACGGTCAAATCTGTTACAATATAAATTATAAAATTTCTTATTAAGGAAGTTTGATATATGTCCGTTTCATAGGGAAGCGGACATTTTTTTTGGCTTCGCAGAAAATTATCAAGGGGAAAGAGATTGAAAATAGGCGTTTTTGGCTATAATCTTCAGTTAAAAACAACTGAAGATTATAAGGAATTTAATACACTTCCGTTGCTCAAGGATACGGACTTTTCTTTGGCTTCGCCGAATAGCATAAAAAAGAAAACAGATTTAATAGACATTTTTGAAATTAATTCAGCTAAAAACACCTGAAAATTAGAAGGGTTTTGATATACGGCCGAATAATAAGGAAGCGGACTTTGTAATTTCTTCAGGACTTCGGGTTTTGATTGTCTGTTCTGTCATTTGATTCTACACAAAATAAAACTGACAATTCTGGACAATTTATTTTATTATAATCCCTTAATTTTTGGTTTGAATCATTTTTAGCTAAAGCACATAACAAAAATTTATCGGTAGTTCAGTATAAATAGAAAATAGATATTAAGGATCTGTTCAGAAATAAAGTGACCGAATTATAGGCAGTTATTTTGTTCATCAACAAGGCGAAAAACGCAGACATAGCCGTAGCTATGGCGAGTATTTTCAACGCAGTTGCTGGGCAAAAGAACCCATAGAAATG
>JBDNGW010000218.1:0-3367 GCA_041689735.1 Leeuwenhoekiella sp.
ACGGTCATATAAGAGTCTAAAAAACAGGGCTTTTCAATAGAAATCCTCCTAAATTGGGGGATTTTTTCGGTTAAAATAAAAATTTTAACAATTTTTATGTCATTGACTTTCAATGAATTATAAATAATATTTAAAATGATTTAACCTTTCGGTAACATTTTAAGTCGTTTTTACGTATAAGTAGTATAGCACAACCTACTTAGAGCCCGTTTAAAGCCAATCCTAAGTGATTTTCAGTAGTTTAAAGTTCTGGCTAAGTATAAAAATTTGGGAATATCGGGATATTTACCCATTTTTATACAACGCCACACCTGCCTGTCGAAAAGACAGGGTTTACAAAATACTGGAAATCAAAAAGGAGTCCATTTAAAAAAGCTCTTAATATAAAAGCCTTAAATCATGAGACAACTCAAAATTACCAAACAGGTAACCAACCGTGAGACCGCCTCCCTGGATAAATATTTACAGGAAATAGGCAAAGTAGACCTTATCACCGCAGATGAAGAGGTAGAACTTGCACAACGCATTAAAGCTGGTGACGGGATCGCTTTAGAAAAATTGACCAAAGCAAACCTGCGCTTCGTTGTCTCTGTAGCAAAACAGTATCAAAACCAGGGCTTAACGCTGCCGGATTTAATTAATGAAGGAAATCTGGGCCTTATCAAAGCTGCTCAGCGATTTGATGAAACCCGCGGTTTTAAATTTATCTCCTACGCCGTGTGGTGGATTAGGCAATCTATATTGCAGGCTCTTGCAGAACAAATCCAGGATCGTACGCCTACCACTTAACAAAATAGGCTCTATAAACAAGATCAATAAAACATATGCCTATCTAGAACAGGCCAATGAACGTCCACCCAGTGCAGAAGAGATCGCAAAGGAACTTGACCTGAGTCTCAATGAGGTAAAGGAATCCCTTAAAAATTCGGGCAGGCATGTAAGTATGGATGCGCCCCTTATCGTGGGCGAAGATTCTAACCTGTATGACGTATTGCGCTCTGGAGAATCTCCGAATCCTGATCGTGAACTCCTTATTGAATCCCTACGTGTGGAAATAGAACGTGCGCTGGATACTTTGACCCCACGTGAGGCTGATGTTATCCGCCTTTATTTTGGTCTTGGTGAACAACAGCCCATGACCCTTGAAGAGATAGGGGAAACCTTTGACCTTACCAGGGAACGTGTACGACAGATCAAGGAAAAAGCCATTCGCAGATTGAAACATACCTCCAGGTGTAAAATCCTTAAGACCTATTTGGGATAATGCCAATATGCGTTAAAAATCAGGTGCATCAAACACTCTTTTTATATCTTGCAGGCTGTTTAGGGAATTTCTGATAATCCAGTTCGGAATGAATAGCTGACCTTTGACGACAGGCAGACGAAATAGCTGGAAAAAGACCAAGCTAGAGCTCGAAGTAGGTCTTTTAGAGGTGAGCTTTACAGGAATAAAATAACAAAAATATTTAAGATGACAACAGTTTATCATAACTGTTCGTTTTTTGATTGATGAATGAATCCCCGGCTGATTACCGGGGATTTTTGTATTATCACCGAATGTAAAAGAATTAACCTTGGGAAAATCATGCCCTTGACGGCAGGCAGACCCGTGATGTAAAAAACAAATATTAATATTCCTTTCAAGGCATCCCTTTTAGAACTAGCCTGCCGGCAGCTTATCGGGATGTTGAACCAGCTGGCTGGCAGGTTAATCTTTGGAGAGATTAAATAAATAAGAATGGGCTATTCACTGGTATACGTAAGCGATACATCTAAAGATTTAAAAAAAGCAGACATACAGAAGGTTTTTGATTTTACTACAGACTGGAATATAAATCATGACATTTCTGGTTTTTTAGTCTATAAAGGTGGTAACTTTATTCAGCTGCTTGAAGGCAATGAAAAAACGATCAAGTCGTTATTTAAACGAATTTCTAAGGATAATCGCCATGTAAATGTTACTATAATTTTAGAAGAGAATATAAGCCAACATTCTTTTGACGGTTATGAATCTGGCTTCTTTACTTCTCAAAACAACGAGTTGACACGTGGCCTTCTTAATTATATTGATTATCTCAAACTTTTGGAAAACCCAAAAGTCGATAAACTGACTACTTTGGCAGAGCAGATTTTAAAAGCAATGTAATCTTGGCCACGATAATTCTTTTCTTAGTACTTTTAATAAAAATAATATGTCACAACAATTGATTGCCCCTTCCCTACTCGCCTCGGATTTTGCCAATTTACAGCGCGATATAGAAATGATAAATGCCAGTGAAGCGGACTGGTTTCATGTAGATATCATGGATGGCATTTTTGTACCTAATATTTCCTTTGGCATGCCCGTTTTTAAGGCGATTACTGCACATACAAAAAAGTTTGTGGATGTACATTTAATGATCGTCGATCCAGATCGGTTTGTGGCAGATTTTGCCCAGATGGGCGCAGATAGTATTACCGTACACTATGAGGCCTGTACCCATTTGCACCGTACGCTCCAGGTTATCAAGCAAACCGGCGCAAGGACCGGTGTAGCTCTTAATCCACATATATCAGTAAGCGTGTTAAGGGAAGTGATCAACATGATCGACGTGGTTTGTGTGATGAGTGTAAATCCAGGTTTTGGTGGACAGACATTTATTGAGAACACTTACGAGAAAATCGCCGAACTCAAAGAATTGATTACCTATAAAAACGCTGCTACCCTGATAGAAATAGACGGCGGTGTAACTGATGAAAACGCTCAGAAACTCTTTAAAACAGGTGCAGATGTGCTTGTTTCGGGCAGTTTTATTTTTGCATCTGAAAATCCGACGGACACGATAAAAAATCTAAAATCCATTAACCTGAAATAAAATAGTTAAGGCTGCTAAAACTATGTAGGTTGGAACCATTTTTTGCTGGTTACTGGTAGATTTCAATCACTTTTTAAAAGATTCCCCTTTAAATCCCTGTGAACTGTTCCTAAAAAACACATTAAAAGTGGTAAGACTACCGTAAATACGGGTTAGATACTGCTGCAAATCCACTTTTTCCTGATCGTCAAGATTTTTACTGGAATTGATTTTTTGCTCCATTACACGGATACGGTCACGCACCATTACAATCTTATGAAAAAAGGCCTCAATAGGGATTTCCTTTGCTGAAAGGTTAGCATCCTTAGGATTTAAACTCATGGTACCGCCTTTCCATTTATCTGCAATGGGCACGACTTCCGAAATATCTGAATAGCGTTTTAAAAGATCCCTTATAGTACTTTCCACCTCGTAAAAACTAATGGTGTCCACAGCATCTTCAGTAGCCTCAATCACTTCAAAATCACTATCAAGATCAATGGTTTCCAGACCTTTCTCTATAAAAGTTACCC
>JBDNGW010000219.1:0-5490 GCA_041689735.1 Leeuwenhoekiella sp.
CGTATTTTTTGATTTTGCAGGAGGAAATGACGCCTATTTTATCAAGAATTTTGGAGATGAATTCATATCCGCTATACGCGATGACCGCCGTGCGCTCTACACCGCAGATACCATAAAAACTTTAATTTTGGTTTTACTTTCCGCAGGTTTGATCTGGCTTTTTCTCAGGAAAAAACTTGCCGAAACAACGGTGATCATTGGTTTTGCGATATTGATTCTTTTTGACCTGGTTTCGGTAGATAAGCGTTATGTAAACAATGCTGATTTTGTTGCCGCTCGTCTGGTAGAGCAACCTTTTCAAGCCACGCCGGCAGATAAACAGATTCTACAGGATACCACGCGCTATCGGGTTTATGAAGAAAGTGTGGGACTTAATGGTGCCAGAACAAGTTATTTTCATAGTAGTATAGGCGGTTATCACGGCGCGAAACCAGGAAGACTGGCGGATCTGGCCGATTTTTACCTATATCAGGGCAAAACGACGCCCCTTGATCTGCTCAATGTTAAATATATTATTAGTCAGCGTGACGGTAAGGAAATCGTGCAGGAAAATCCCACAGCTAATGGTAACGCCTGGTTTGTTCAGAATGTCAAGATCGTGCCAGATGCCAATACCGCTATTTTGGCGCTGGATAGTCTTAATACCCAACAGACCGCAATCGTAAATACCGAATTTAAAGGGGAATTGGCAACGAAAATATTTCCTTTAGATTCTTCAGCACAAATAAACTTGATAGCCCACCGTCCACAATATCTGAAATATAAGAGCAAAAGCAGCCGGGAGCAATTGGCCGTTTTTAGTGAAGTCTATTATCCCTGGGGATGGAACGCGTATCTGGATGGAAAACCCGTATCTCACTTTAGGGCAGATTATCTATTGCGCGCCATGCTTGTTCCTGCCGGCGAACATACGATCGAATTTAAATTTGAACCCCAAGTTATCGCCACAGGAAGTGCCATTAGTCTTGCGAGTAATATTATACTTGTTTTGGTAATTCTGGGTGGGTTGTTTTTTGGGTATAAGCGGGGGAAAGGAGAAAATAGATAAGAGAGAAAAGATAAATAGATTGGGGTGAATAAAGCAGTGAAAATTATTTTGAATTTTGAATTTTAAATTGCGTGCGGTTCGAGGATTTGCAAAAAACAAGTAAAGTTTATTTTGAATTTTGGATTTTACGATCCAACGAGAGGAAAAAATTGCGGAGTTTCGAACTTTTTTGAAATAAGACAATAGCTGAGTGATTTTATTCTGAATTCTGCATGTTGATTTCTGTAAATTGGCTGAAGATTTGAGGAGAATTGCCTTGAATGATAAAAAGCAAGAAAATGTTATTCTGAATTTTGAATATTGAATTTTAAATTTTGATGTTTGCAGAGTAACGGATGGTTAAAGGTTCAACGTCATTAGATTCTCTAAATGAGAAAATATTAGATAAATTTTATTTTGAATACTGAATACTGAATGCTGATTTTTGAGATTTGCAAAGTATCGGAAACTGGTTATTTTCTAGATTTTTCGGCTAAAAATCGGTATAAACTGATCATTTTTTGATAAAACAAGAAGAAACCCATTTTTGAAAAAAGTACTTATTATATCTTACTATTGGCCACCCGCTGGTGGTCCTGGAGTGCAGCGGTGGTTGAAATTTGCCACGTATTTGCCTGATTTTGGGATACAACCGGTACTTTATGTACCAGAAAATCCCACCTATCCCATTACAGATAAAAGTTTGCTGAAGGAAGTTCCGAAAGACATTGAGATTTTACGTAAACCTATTGTAGAGCCTTACGCTTGGGCGAAAGTGTTTTCGAAAAAACATACTGAAACTATAAGTTCGGGGATTATTTCCGAAAATAAAAAGCAAAGTGTACTTCAAAAGTTCCTGTTGTACATCCGTGGGAATTTCTTTATTCCTGATGCCCGTAAATTCTGGATAAAACCTTCGGTGCGATTTTTGAAAAAGTATATTTCTGAAAATAAAATCGATGCAATAATCACCACCGGGCCACCCCATAGTCTGCACCTTATTGGTCATGCATTAAAGGTGAAAACCGGTCTGCCTTGGATCACCGATTTCCGTGATCCGTGGACAAGCATTGGTTATCACGACAAACTTAAACTGACTGATTATTCGCAAAAAAAGCATAAAGCCCTGGAGCGTAAAGTGCTTCAAGATTGCGATCATGTGATTACCACAAGTCCCACCACGAAAACCGATTTCGAAAAAATCACTGATACGCCCATAACTTGTATTACCAATGGTTTTGAGTTGGAGGGAGATTTAAAAATTGCTCCTGATACCGCATTTAGTCTGTCACATATAGGTTCGTTGCTTGAAAAAAGAAATCCCTTGATACTATGGAAAGTTCTGGGAAATCTTAAAAAGGAAGACAAAGACTTCGGAAAAGCACTAAAAATCAAACTCGCCGGTCGCGTTAGTGAAACGGTGATCGAAAGCATAAAAAGTTATGGATTGGAAGAAAACTTGGAGCTGTTAGGATATGTATCCCATGAAGAAGCGCTTCAACTCCAGCGTAAAGCACAGGTTTTATTGCTTATCGAAATAAATTCCGAAGAAACAAAAGCAATTATTCCCGGAAAAGTCTTTGAATATCTAGCCGCCCGAAGACCTATTTTAGCTATAGGCCCAGAAAATGCCGATTTTTTTCAACTTGTATTGAGCACCGCTTCCGGCAGCTGCTTTACGTATCAGGAAGAAGAGGCGCTAAAGAAGCAACTGCTACATTGGTATAAAATGTATTCCACAGAAGATTTACCGGACAATATCGGCGATATTTCTTCTTATACGCGTGAAAATCTTACTGAAAAGCTGGCTCAATTAGTAGGGCAAGTGCTTGACGTATCACAATAATTGATGCAAGTTTGTGTCCGAAGAAATGCTGCAAATTTTTTAATCCTCGAACCTTGGGCGTAGTCGCTGTACAATCTTTTAAAAATCTTATCACGACCTATGTGGGTTTTGGAATTGGTGCGATAAATACCCTCGTGCTTTACGTCAATTTTTTTAGTCAGGAATATTATGGTCTGGTAGGTTTTTTACTGAGCACCGCTACTATTTTGATGCCCATAATGGCTTTTGGCACTCAGAATACATTGGTGAAATTTTATTCTAAATATGAGCGGGAAGAGCAGGATTCCTTTCTGTTTTTAATGCTTTTATTGCCATTTATACCAATAATACCGGGAATTTTACTTAGTTTATTGGGCTATTCTTTTATAGTGGAATTTCTAACTTCGGAAAATCCCATCGTCCAGCCCTACATACCTCTTATGCTTATCATTGCGCTGGCGATGGCTTATTTTGAGATTTTTTATTCTTGGGCAAAAGTACAATTACAGAGCGTTTTTGGGAATGTTATGAACGAGGTTTTCCATCGGCTGGGCGTGATGTTTTTATTGATATTGGTTGCTTTTAAGTTTATAGACACACATACGTTTATGTACGGTCTTTGTGGTGTATATCTGCTGCGAATGCTGCTCATGATGGCATACGCTTTTAAACTGCGCAAACCTGTTTTTAGAAAGCCAAAAGTAGAAGGTTTATCCTCCATTATAAAGTACAGTGCGCTGATTATCATTGCGGGTTCCATCGCGGTAATGATCCTTGAAATAGATATGTTCATGATAGGCAAAATGGTAGCTATAGAAAATGTAGCCTACTATTCTGTGGCGATTTATATTGCTGCGGTCATTGCCGTTCCTGCACGGGCAATGCATCAGATTACGTATCCACTCACTGCAGCGCTGCTCAACAAAAGAAATTTTGGCGAACTGGGAAAATTGTATCAGAAAAGTTCGCTGACGCTTTTTATCATTTCCGGCTTTATCTTTTTGCTGATCGTTTGCAATATTAAGCAGTTGTATCTACTAATTGACCCCGCATATGCCAATGGTTTGGCGGTGGTTTTGCTAATATCTTCGGCTAAATTGCTTGATAATCTAATGGGAAATAACAATGCGATCATTTATAACAGCGATTATTACCGCTTGGTTTTGCTGTTGGGCGTGATTCTCGTGGTGATTGCAGTTCTGCTGAACCTATATTTTATTCCCAGACTTGGTATTAATGGAGCGGCAATAGCGACGTTTATCGCTTCGGTGGGATATGCAGCTGCCAAGATTTTATTGGTTTATAAGAAATTTGACTTGCAGCCCTTTACCAAAAAATCAATGTTGGTGGGGCTACTGCTTCTGAGCTTTATAGTTATTTTTTACTTCTGGGATTTTGATTTTTACCCCGTGATCAGTATCGCGCTAAAATCGGCTCTTATCACTTTGGGATATTTTCTTATTATTTATTTCACTAAGCCATCCGCGGAAATAGAAGGCTTCATAAACGGAATAGTCAAAAAGAAATCCCGTTCAGACTGATCTGCAACGGGATTTTTCAATTAACCAACCAAAAAAATATCTTCTACTTCTAGTTTCCGCCAGATCTTGACGAACGGCTCGTAGAAGATTTTGAGCTACGCGAAGTTGTTGCCGCGTCCTTATTATTTTGACCGTTTCGGCTTGAACGCGTCGCACTGGATGCACTATTTTTTGTTCTTGAGCGCGTAGGTTCAGCTGTTCTCTGCGTGTTTCTTACCGTATTGCTTGTAGCTTGATTTATGCTGCGTGAGCTACGACTTGGCGTTTGAGTAGTATTTCTACTTGGCACATTTGCCGAACTTCCTGTTCTTCCAGTTCCTGATCGCACCGCTGACGACCTGTTTGCTGTTTCTTTTCTATCTAAAGGAGTTCGGGTAGTGTTTCTACTTGGCGCATTTGTTGAGCTTCTACTTGTTCCAGTTGATGATCTCACCGCTGACGATCTGCTTTGGATTTCTTTCCTGTCTACAGATGATAATCCTCTCGTCCTTGTGTTTTCATTGCTTCGTGAGGAGCGGGATATGCCGACATCAGCATTTCTTCTGTTAGTACTTGTTGAACTTATAGAACTTCTTGAAGTTGCATTGCGCGCATCACGGTAAGAACCGGATCTTGCATTATTATGTGCGATGTTTCCCTGAGGTCTGTTGAAAGTTCTGTACGCATTGGCATACCCATCCCTGTAGCCATTTCTATAATGATTCCTATGATAGTCATAAGAAAAACGCCTTGGTGTATAGAATCTTCGGTAGGGCGTATTGTAGACGAGGCAGCGATCTACGTAAGGTCTGTAAAAATAATTTGCGTATGGAAAATAAGAAACACGCCTGTTGTATGGATTTATATAACCGCGGGTGTATGCAAACGCGTTTCCATTATAAAAAACCTGCAAATTACCGACTCTAGCAATACGATTATTTCTATAATTTATTGCAATGTTTCCGGCTTGTACAATCCGTCCCCAATTGTCATAAAATACAGGTACATCTGCAATCTGAATGACCGCGCCGTACGAATCATATTGTACATAGGCATCATAATTGAACCCAGAGTTATAACTGATATTTAAAGAACCGTTATGCGCATTAAAACTCAGA
>JBDNGW010000220.1:0-7094 GCA_041689735.1 Leeuwenhoekiella sp.
CCGAATTATAGGCAGTTATTTTGTTTGACCACAAGGCGAAAAACGCAGGCATAGCCGTAGCTATGACGAGTATTTTCAACGCAGTGGGCGAGCAAAAGAACAAGTAGAAACGGGCAGGTTATTTCTATACAGATCCTTAGATCAATCTGTTCTAAAATATGATCTGCAGAAAGATCTACATGCCCCTGCCCGACGTCCATTCCCACCTTTGTAGCAATGATCATTTTATCCCGGTTGCCGCGTTCCTTCATCCATTTACCTATCGTGGTCTCGCTCTCGCCGCCGCTGTGCCCTTCTACCCAGCGAGTATACACATTCGCGGTATCTATATAATTAAAGCCCTTTTCCAGGAGTTCGTCAAGCAGTCTAAAGGACGTTTTTCGATCTGCCGTCCACCCAAAAACATTTCCACCAAAGGCGATAGGTGGAATTCTCAATTTGGTTTTACCCAATTTTTTAAGTTCCATGTGCTGTATTTCTTTCAAAACTTGAATGCGATCTCTACTAAAACCGCCGTCATAAATTAAAGTCCTGTTAATATAGCGGCCTTCGTGCTAATGAAGCTAATATTCATGTATTTTAGTTGCTCACTAATCAAATCTTTTTACACAATGAAAAATATTTTTAGGGCGCTTATTGCTGGCTGGGGAGCTAAGAAAATAGGTGGCGGCGGTTGCGGCTGCATAGGCACCATTGTTGTGTTTGCCATTTTATATTGGCTTTTAGGCTACGTTTTTAAGGTTTTTTAACCGATTTTTGACACGATTTATATTATTTTTTAGTCATTTTAATTCTCAGCAGCATGCAGGTTTCCCAAGATGTACCCAATAATTCAAACAACGCACCCATTAACTTAAGTGACCCGGCAGATGTAATTATTTTTATAATCCTGCCAGTGATATGCGTTATCCTCTATTTTATTTGGCGACATAATAAGAAAAAACGCTGATATAGAATTGTGGTCCACAGATCTATTTTTCCATATTTACCTAAAAATCAAGCTATTTGCGGCTAAAACGTCCTAAATAGAACATTTTATTACTTTTAAATTGGCTTTTTATATATGAATACTACCCTTGCGCTTACTTGCAAAGCACTAATTTTTGATATGGACGGTACTATGATAGATAATATGATGGTGCACCATCGTGCTTGGCAGCGAAAGTTGAAAACCTTGGGAATGGATCTCACCATGGAAGAAGTGATGCGTGATATACATGGTGTAAATGATGAGATTATCAAACGCCTTTTTGGCGACCGCTTTACCGATGCCGAAGTGAAACAGATCGCTTGGGACAAGGAAGCCGAATACCGTACTATTTATGCCGAAAATGCAATACTCGTTCCCGGTTTAGAAGATTTTCTGAAGAAAGCAAAAACACTGGGAATCCCCATGGGAATAGGCACGGCTGCTCCGAGGGAAAATGTTGATTTTATTATGGATACCTTAAATTTAGACGATTATTTTAGTGTGGTGATACACGCCGACCACGTGAAAAAAGGAAAACCTAACCCAGAGGTTTTTGAGAAAGTTGCCAGGGGTTTAGACATTCCGCTCCCTGACTGTCTCATTCTTGAAGACAGTCCCACCGGTGCCCAAGCCGCAGAAAATGGGGATTCGCAGAGTATAATATTCACCTCGACCCATAATCAGGCAGACTTTAACGGAATTGGCGCAATCGCTGCTTTTCTACCAGATTTTACAAGTTTCGGTATAGAACCTACAGAAAGCGAGGGCGTTTTTAGTATAAACTATACACCAGAATTGACCGCGGCCAAGTAAATTTCCCATACTTTTTTCGGAACAGCTGAGAAGTAGTACTTTTGGGCACTATTAATAAAACGCTCGTAATCAAACTTTAAATTATTTATTTTAAATACAATCAAAATATGAAAATGATAATGCTTTCCGCCACACTGGCGGGCTCCCTTTTATTGACCAATTGTGGGTCGCATATGGGCACTGATGATAATTCAAAAAATGTAGATATGACCCAGGTTGATCCTGAGCCGTTCGCAAAAATGATCACCGCTGAAGAAACCAAGGAAATGCTTTACACTTACGCTTCGGACGAGTTTGAAGGTCGGGAGTCCGGAGAGCCTGGTCAAAAAAAAGCGGTTAATTATATTCGGGAATTCTATAAAGATCATAAAATTGGTTCAGCAATGGATTCCACTTATTTTCAAACCGTACCGGCAAGCTTTTTTAAGGCTGAAAGTGGTATCAAAGCCTCTGAAAACGTGGCCGCTTTTATAAAAGGAAGCACAAAACCCAATGAAATCTTAGTGATTTCCGCACACTTGGATCATATAGGAATTAATTCCGATGGTGAAATTAACAACGGTGCCGATGATGATGGTTCTGGTACTGTAGCCGTTATGGAAATCGCAGAAGCTTTCCAAGAAGCAGTAAAGCAGGGCTATCGCCCACAGCGCAGTATTCTATTTTTACATGTTACCGGTGAGGAAAAAGGACTTGTAGGCTCGAGATATTATGTTGAACATCCTATTTTTCCATTAGACAGCACCGTTGCCGACCTTAACATTGACATGATAGGCCGTCAAGATTCAACACATATGGATAATGAAAATTATGTGTACTTGATAGGTTCTGATAAATTGAGCCAAGGATTGCACGACCTTTCTGAAGCGACCAATAAGAAATACATGAACATGGAATTGGATTACACCTTCAACGATGAGAACGATCCCAATCGTTTTTATTACCGTTCCGACCATTACAATTTTGCCAAAAATGGTGTGCCCATTATTTTTTACTTTAATGGTGTGCATCCTGATTACCATAAACCGGGCGACACTCCAGATAAAATAAACTATCCGCTGTTGGCCAAACGCGCCCAACTCGTATTTTATACCGCTTGGGAAGTTGCCAATCAAGAAGAACGTATTATGGTTGATAAATAGGTTATTTTTAAGTTCTTTCAATGGAACCGGGGCCTGCTCAATAGAGTGGGCCCCGGTTTTTATTTGTACAGAGCTGCAAGACGTCCGGAATTTTAGCTCCAGGCCTTTTTATAGAATCGTAACCAGTTAAGTGAACAGATATTATGAATGTCCTCTTCATTGTACCCTCTTTTGGCCAGCATTATTGGGATTTTTTGTAAGTCGGTAATTGTATTGACGTCTTTAGGGCTTTGCTCGGTTCCAAAAGCACCATCTAAATCAGATCCTATCCCAACATGTAAACTGTTTCCGGCAAGTTGACATATATGATCGATATGATCTACAACCTGTTCAAGCGATATGTTTTCACTTTCGGGTGTAGATTTACCACGAATCCAGTGCGGGGTTAACATCCAGTTATCCATGACTGCACCAATAACAGCATCTCTCGTAATCAATTCTTTTAACTGCTCATCAGAAAATTGCCGGTGATGGGGTACAAGTGCCCTACAATTATTATGACTTGCGCAAACCGAACCCTTAAAATGCGCAAGTGCCTCCCAAAAGCTAATGTCACAAAGGTGTGTCGTATCCAGAATAATGTTTAATTTATCCATTTCCTGTAACAATTCACGCCCTTTCTGCCCTATCCCCCCGGTGGCATCTGTACCCTGCGCATATACACCCGGTCCATAATGTGCGGGACCAATTGCGCGAAGACCTTCTTCATAAGCTTTATGGAGATGTTCCATGTCCAAAATGGAATCTGCCCCTTCCAGACTACGTATAAGCCCCAGGGGAGTTTTTACCGCATCTTCTTCCCAGGCGGTCAAATGACTTTCAAGATCTTCTTTATTTACTATTTGTTTGATATGACCATTATATTCCATGGCCTGGTACCATGCCAGCTGGCCTTGGGTTTGCGCCCAGGCCTGCTCTGGCGAATTCCAACTTGCTCCAGGAAGGTTTCCATTCCTCTTTGCATATCTGGCAATTTGCGTCCCCACGACAACGCCAATATTCCCTTCCCTCAAACTTGGAAAGGAAACCGTTCCACGCTCCCGGTCTGGTTTGTCGTTCATTCCTTTTTCCGTTTTTCTTATATCTTCTATGGTGCAGGTAAGGTCACGGTTCCATTCCATGGCATTCATTGACAGGTCAAGATGCGCATCAAAAATCAGGGGTTTTTCACTTGGTTGTTTTGTATTCATAGCGTATAGATCCTATTGCGTGCTTCGATGGTCCAAAATTCAGTTATTGCGTGATTTTCAACAATAGCCGCTTGATCGTGCAGGGCAACAGTGGGACAAATATGCCAGGGAAACCCATAAAGTAGATCCCCAATATTCCAGTTTTCGGCTTCATTCGTTTTGATCACCAAATGCTCTTCACTGTGCACCTCAATGCTTGCATCGGGAATTTGCGGAAAAAAAACAGGTGATGTTTTCATTTCCGAAGCCACTGCTTTATGTCCCAAATCCAAACACAGCTTGTGGGTTCCCGGCTTGCTTATGATGCGTGTGGCCAGAGTGGCCGCTATATCAAAGGAAATATCGGGGAAACCCTGGGCATAACCATTATCCCACAACAACGTAGTGCCTGGGGAAAGCGTGCGCTCCGGATAATCGGCATGTATGGGGAAGGTTGCGCTTCCGCCACAGATGATCTCGATCCCTTTGGTACCCGTTTTAGTCAATAGTCCTTCAAGATCTTTGTACGCTTTTACTACCGAATCCCTTCGGTCATTTAAATCTTTATCATGAATGTCCCCATCATAAATATGCCAGCCTTTAAAGGAAATTTTTCCCGAAGCGGCAATCTGGTCATAGAGACTTTGAGCCTTATACATAGGTATTCCCGTCCGGTGCATACCTGCATCAATATCTATATAAACCGACACTTTTTGATTCGTTTTCTCCCACAGTCTTATTTGATCTGGATGATCTATAAGTACCGAAAATTCAGAATTTAAAAATTTGTTGCGCAGTTCTAAAAATTTTATCTGGGCCGGCCCCACTAAAGAGTAGGCTATCAAAATATCCTCAGCACCGGCCTTGGCCAGCATTTTAGCTTCAGCCAGGGTAGCGCATTTAAATTTGTTGATCCCGTGTTTCTGCTGCATAGCGACCAGTTCTGTACACTTATAGGTTTTAACATGCGGGCGCAGCCTAGTGGGAGAACCTGCGATATGTAGCATTTTTTCTATATTTCCGGCAATACGCTCAGGATAAAAAAGCAAAGTTGGGGTAAGCAGGGTATCGGTCTGTGCAATTTCAAACCATTCTATCATAGTCAATGGATTTCAAAGATTGCTTCAATTTCAACCGCGATATTTCCAGGAAGTATCATGCCTACCGCGCTGCGTGCACCCTTACCATGATCTTCCCCCAGCAGTTCAACCATAAGTTCACTAAAACCATTAATGACTTTGGGTTGTTCATAAAAATCGGGCTGACTATTTACCATGCCCAAAGTCTTTACGAGCCGCTTGATTTTTCCAAGATCGCCTATCTGGGCCTTAAGTGTAGATAACATGGTGAGGCCCACTTGTCTTGCCGCTTGATAGCCTTCCTCGGTATTTAGGTCTGCGCCCAGTTTTCCCTTAATTAACGAAGCATCATTCCTTACCGGGCCCTGCCCAGATATATAGAGCATTTTATCTACTTGCATTACCGGTTTATAGACTCCGCCCAGCGGAGGTGCAGGAGGTAATTTTAAGTTGAGTTCTTTTATCCGTTCTTCAATATTCATTTTTATACAATTAGGCTAAGCAATAAAACCACCACAAGTCCCACTATGGAAACGGAGGTTTCCATTAATGTCCATGACATCAGGGTTTCTTTAATACTTACATTAAAATATTCTTTAAAAAGCCAGAATCCCCCATCATTGACATGGGAAAAACCGATACTGCCGGCTCCGGTGGCCAAAACCAATAATTCTGGCGAGACACTAGATGATCCCACTACAGGCATAATGATGCTCGCAGCTGTAAGACCGGCCACCGTTGTAGATCCCACACAAATCCGTATCAATGCAGCAATAAGCCATGCCAAAATCAGCGGCGATAAGCCCGGGTTGCCCAGTAACTGCCCTATTTGATCACTGATTGCAGTAGCCACCATAATCTGCTTAAAAGCCCCTGCCCCTGCAATGATTAGCAATACGCCCGCAATGCCAGCAATGGCCTCTGATAATACTTTCATTACCTTTTTAAGGTCACGACCAGTGCGTATTCCCAAAAAATAAATGGCGCTCAATACAGAAAGAAGCATTGCAATGGAAGGATTGCCCACAGCATCTATAATGGGATTATCTTTAATAAAGGTATTAAAAAGGGAGGCTCCACCAATGAGAATTACAGGAAGTAGCGCAATGGTTATACATATAGACAGGGGTGGAACTGAGTAGCGGGTATCCCTTTCAATCACAAATTCTTTTAGCGGAGTGGGCTGTATTCGTTTCATGACTCCGGAAAGCAGGTATTTTGCCACTAAAATAGCTGGAATGCCGGCTATAATTCCATAAATTAGGGTTAGACCAAGATCTGCACCATATATTTGAGAAATAGCGGTAGGGGCAGGATGCGGCGGTAAAAAACCATGAGTAACTGATAGCGATGCAAGCATGGGCAAACCTACATAGAGCAAGGGCAGCTTAGTGGTCGTGGCAATCGCAATCACTAAAGGGACCAATATGACAAAACCCACGGTATAAAACATAGGGATTCCCACGATAAACCCTGTTATCATCAAAGCTATCTGTATATTTTTAATGCCAAACAAATCCACCAAACTGTTGGTGATTTCATCAGCAGCACCACTAGCAGCGACAAGTTTTCCAAGCATAGCCCCAAACCCCAGTATTAAGACCAAAGAACTTAACGTATTTCCTATGCCCAATTCTATGGCATTCATAGATTCTCCCATCGTTAAGCCCCCGGTTACTCCTACCAGTAAACAGACTAGGACAAACGAAATAAATGCATCTAATTTGACAACGGCAACAAGAAGTACGAGTAAAAAAATACCAATTATAATAGGTAGAAAAACCATAAATGCATTTAATTATGAAAGGCTCTAGTTTAGAATGGCTATTATGGTTGAAATATCCGATTTTAGGTGTTTTGGATCCCTTTAGGGACGGAGCAAGAACAAAATGCCGAAAATCAGATCATTTTTTCCCCGGCC
>JBDNGW010000221.1:0-2510 GCA_041689735.1 Leeuwenhoekiella sp.
GAAAGTAAAACCAAAATTAAAGTTTTTATGGTATCTGCGGTGTAGAGCGCACGGCGGTCATCGCGTATAGCGGATATGAATTCATCTCCAAAATTCTTGATAAAATAGGCGTCATTTCCTCCTGCAAAATCAAAAAATACGTTTTTAAATAATAGTAATACAAGCGCCAGACCGCCGGTAATTATAGTTGTCCACTTTAATGCATTTAATTTTTGATCTTCTTTATCAAAATGCTGTAAAGCTTTCATAAGTCCGAAAATACCCAGTGCAGGAATACAAAGTTCGGCAAGTACTTGTATGGAAGTTACCGCCCGAAACCGGTCGTAAAGCGGCACATAATCGATCCATAGATCAGTGAACCCCGAAAGGTTTTTCCCATAGCTCAGCAAAATGGAAAGCACGGTACCTCCCACCAGCCACCATTTTAAACGGCCTTTGACCAAAAACAATCCCAGAACGAATAAAAATATAATGACTGCCCCCACATACGCGGGACCAGAAACGCTGGGCTGCGCGCCCCAATAATAGAGACCAAATTGTCCTGCAATCTCCTCGATCTGCCCGGGAGGCACTTGTTGCTGCTTTAAAAATTCAGCAAAATTACTGTCTTTATTAAAGGGTTCAGCATTAGAACCACCAAAAAGCCCGGCAACAAAAAGATTGAGCGTCTCCCCTATCCCATAGCTATACTGGTTAATATATTCTTTATCAAGACCTGTCGCATCTACTTTGGGGGAACCGTCTGGATTTATGGTAAGTTCACTTTTTCCACGGGTACTGAAATTGCTGTATTCCTTGGTCGCCATAAGATTGGTCGCATTGCTTCCAACCGCGAGCAATGCGGCGATTACCAGAATACCGAGGCTTTTAAAATAATGCGGCAATTCCTTTCGCCGTATGGCGTCAATAAAATAAACGATTCCCAGAACCCCAGTGAGCAACATAAGATAATAGGTCATCTGCACATGATTTGCCACCAGCTCCAGCGCCAGAGCAATCGCGGTCAAAATAAATCCAAAAATGTATTCTCGCCTGAAAACCAGCAAAATTCCGCTTAAAACCAGCGGCATATAAGCAATGGCATGTGCTTTTGCATTATGGCCCACACCCAGAATAACAATGAGATAGGTAGAAAACCCAAATGCCAACGCGCCCAGGGCGGCGTAGCGCCAGTCCAGTTTAAGCACGAGCAATAAAATGTAAAAACCTATAAAATATAGAAATAGATAATCGGCAGGGCGTGGTAAAAATCGAATGCTCAGATCCAATTGCTTGATCCAGTTATTTGGATATTTCGCTCCCAACTGGTAGGTGGGCATACCGGCAAAAGCGGAATCTGTCCAGTAGGTTTCTTCACCGTTAGCGGCACGATAATTCATGAGTTCATGCGCCATACCGCGATATTGCTTAATATCGCTTTGGAAAAGTTTTTTGCCCTGAAGTACAGGGCTGAAATAAATTATGGAAATTAGTATAAAGAAAACCATCGCACCGAAATGCGGCAGTAGTTTTTTAAAAGAAAAATTCATAAAGCTCGGTCTAAAACAGAATCCGAAAATTAGTCAATTTCTTCGTAATCGATATATTCACCCACGTTTTTCTTGTTATGCTGTTCGTTACGGTTCTTGTTTAATATAGTCGTCGTGCCTTCCGGCTGTTTCGGCTTTGCCTGATTATTGAACTGACCGGCCATATTTTGAAACTTTTCACCAGCTTTTTTGGTCACGTATCGAAATATATAGGGTTTTGACAATCTCCATATAATTCGAAGCGCAAAAAACAGGAGCAGGAAGATTAAAATTGTCTTGAGAAATGTCATCATTTAAGTCACATTTTTATGTATTGTAAAATTAGGATATAGGGACTGTTTATAGCTTAAAAAAATAATAAAATGCTTTTTACTATTATCCACGTGATGCCGGATGCATTAGTTTAGGCTATGTTTGATTTTTACAGTATGTTTGTCTAATAGCCCTATCAAGTATTTTTAAACCAACGATTGACATGTTTCTTAAATCCTATTTGCCGGTTATACTTGCGCTGTTTAGCGTTTTTCTACTTTCGGCACAATACACGGAGACCATTAATTCTAACCGGCCGGGACAGAGTCAAGGGGCGTTTTCTGTTGGTACTGGCGTTTATCAGGCAGAATTGGGTGGTTTTTATAATGATGAATTCCATAATTTGCGTTTTACGGAAACCACGGGAATGGGGGTTGACTTTGCCTTAAGGGCCGGTTTCTGGAAAGAGCAGTTTGAGGTCAACTTGAGCGGCACCTATCTTCAGGAAGAGGTTACCCCTACTGCCGGCAATGCGCCGACTTACAACCAGAGCGGTTTTCCCATTGTGACCGCAGGTATAAAATATCTGGTTTACGATCCATATAAAAATGCCAAAGACGAATTGAATATATACAGTTATCACGCCAATCACAGGTTTAAATGGAAAACACTGATCCCGGCGGTCTCACTTTATGCAGGTACAAACTATATATATAGTAACAACAATCC
>JBDNGW010000222.1:0-2578 GCA_041689735.1 Leeuwenhoekiella sp.
AAACAATTCAAACGGTTTTCCATAAATCACGGCTACCGGGCGGGCTATACGGTAAATCAGTTTACCTCAAACTTAAAATACGACCGTAACTTGAATACCTCGCCTGAGGATGCGCAGTTCAACCAGTCCGGCGATTTCCTGACCCCAACCTTATTTTCAAATATGAACCTGGTAGAGCAGTTTTCTCCCTTGATCCGAGTAGATTTTGAAATGCGCAATTCTTTACAAGTCCTTACTGAAATACGTAGGGATCGCGCCATATCACTGAGTTTTGACAATAACTTGATGACCGAGATTAAAGGGAATGAATATATAATAGGATTGGGATATAGGCTTAAGGACATTACATTTGCAACGCGTATAGGCGGCAAAAATGCAATAGTGAAGAGTGACCTGAACATCAAAGCAGACCTTTCCCTACGGCAGAATGAGACGATAGTTCGCTATTTGGATATTGATAATAACCAGACAACGGCCGGGCAGGATATTTACGGGGCGTCCATCAAGGCAGATTATGCGCTGAGTAAGAACCTTACAGCCATATTTTATTATGACCATTCTTTTGCGACGTATGCCATTTCCACAGCTTTCCCGCAGACAACGATTCGGTCTGGGCTTACCTTGAGATATAACTTTGGGAATTAAAAAGCATATTATAGTTGGTTTTTAGACCGAAAACACTCAATTTTGAGTCGTTTTTGCAATAAATAATCCAATTTTTTAAATACTAATCATAAAGAGAAAATGAACCTACCAGAAGATTTAAAGTACACTAAAGACCATGAATGGATCCGTATAGAAGGAGATACGGCCACTGTGGGGATCACGGATTTTGCCCAGGGAGAACTAGGTGATATCGTATATGTGGAAGTAGAAACCGAGGGAGAAACCCTAGAACGTGAAGAAGTTTTTGGAACTGTAGAGGCCGTAAAAACGGTATCAGATCTATTTTTACCCCTTAGCGGAGAAATAATCGAATTCAATGACAAGCTGGAAGCAGATCCGGAAGTTGTAAATCAAGATCCCTACGGTGCGGGATGGATCATTAAAATGAAAATCGGGGATAAAGAGCAAATCAAAGATCTACTTGATGCCCAAGCTTATGGCAGTGTCATTAATACGTAAACTGCTGTTGCTAGGTGTAATCGCTTATACCACGTCCATAGGTGTAGGATCGTTGATGCATGCGCCAGCCGTACTGGAAGATGCACCGCAGAACAGCGATAAAATCATACATGCAACCGCTTACTTTTTCTTTTGCTTATTCTGGTTCCTTTATCTGTATTGGGTCGGCATGCGTAATCGCAAATTTAAAACCGTATTGACTATAGCAGTGGGCTGGAGTTTGTTTGTTGGTATGGTTATTGAAATTTGTCAGCTGGAATTCACTACCTATAGGACAGGGGATTTTCTAGATATGCTCGCCAATACCACAGGAGTGGTTTTAGCCGTTTTGGTTTTGAGCATGTCAAAATCTTCTTTAAATGGTATAAAAGAAAAATTTTAATTTGAGATTGCAGCAATTTTTACTTAAATTAGCGATCCTTAACAATCAAAACTGATATGGAATATAAAAAGAGTCCTAAAAAAGATCTTGGCAGAAGGAGCGTGCTCTTCTTTCAATTAGGTCTTATTCTTGTTCTCGGTCTGTCCTATATGGCGATCGAGTGGAAGACCTATGACAAAGAAGCTATTGACATTGGCCAGCTCAATGTCGATAACGTTCTCGAAGAAGATGTGCCGATCACCGAACTGAATACGCCACCACCTCCGCCACCACCACCACCACCACCAGCACCGGAGATAATTGAGGTAGTGGAAGATGAAGCGGAAATTGAAGAAACCGTAATTCAGTCTACCGAAACTACTCAAGAAGAAAAAATAGAGGTTAAAGACGTAAGCTACGAAGAGCCGGAAGAAGTAATTGCTGATGTACCTTTTGCAGTTATTGAAAACGTACCCGTATTTCCAGGTTGTGAAGGTGAAAAGAACAATGACGCTAAAAAAGCGTGTATGTCTGAAAAGATAAGTCAATTTGTTAATAAAAAATTCAATACAGGATTGGGCAGTGAGCTTGGCTTAAGTGGTATCAATAAAATATACGTTCAATTTAAGATCAATAAGCAAGGTGTTGTAGAATTTATGGGTGCACGTGGCCCTCATCCTCGCCTAGAGCAAGAGGCAGAGCGCGTAACCAAAATGCTTCCTAAAATGACTCCAGGTATGCAAAGGGGTAAACCAGTAGGTGTACTTTATGCATTGCCCATTGTATTTCAGATACAGTATTAATTAAGAATTTTTGTAGAAATTTCAAAATCCCGTCCACTTTTGTGAGACGGGATTTTTTTTTGGCAAGCTTGTTGTAAATAATTTAACATCTTAACATTTAAATTATTTATTATGAAAAATTCAACACAAAGCACTTCGGTTGATCAGAACCTAAGGATCTGTTCAGAAATAAAGTGACCGAATTATAGGCAGTTATTTTGTTCATCAACAAGGCGAAAAACGCAGACATAGCCGTAGCTATGGCGAGTATTTTCAACCTGCCTACCGGCAAAGGCAGGCGCAGTTGCTG
>JBDNGW010000223.1:0-3651 GCA_041689735.1 Leeuwenhoekiella sp.
TATAATCGGCAAATCAAAACGCGCACCTTTGAAATTCAAATCGAGCGCTTTTTTCGCCCGCAATATAATGTTTAATGGGCATTGAAACCCCTTTAAAACAGCTTTAAATCATCTTTTGGGTTGCTCAGGTCATAGTTTGCGGTAAGCACCTCTATCTTCTTTTTGCCGGGACTGCCCGTGCCAGCTGCTACGCTAACTGTTTGCTCGAGCTCCTGAGTCCACCATCCATTCTTTTCGCTATGCGCTCTCAATACATCACTGGGATAGCTACTCATTAAGAACTTACCCTCAATGCCTTCAAGCGTGTGGAGAAGGTTCTCAAAGTCATCACGGGTATAACCATCATAATGGCCACAATCGCTATTGAAATACGGGGGGTCGCAGTAATGGAAGGCCTGAGCGTTGTCCCTCGACCTAATGACGCGTAGCGCATCGGTGCATTCAATCTGCACGGTCTGCATCCTAATGGCCAGATCTTCGGTAAAGTCTTTACGTTTGTTCAGAATCTTCTTTGCGGTCGTGCCAACACGATCATAGCCGAACGACCCGTCGAGCATGGCAGAGAAGCTCTGAGAAGCCAGTACCCAAATCGCCCATGCTCTTTTCAATCGGTCAAACATGTGTGGATTGTTATAAATGACCGTAGCATCATTATGAAGCGACCTGCTGTGCAGGCTGATGCGCACCATTTTTTCTAGTTCTATAAATTCATTCTGAACACATTCTTAGAAGTTGATCAGCTCCCTATTGTAGTCATTGATGATCTCGGTGGTACTTGGTGGCTTTGACCAGAATATTGCACCGCCACCCACGAAGGGCTCGGTATAGACGGTGTGGTCTGGAATTAAGGGAAGTATGTGACGTACTAAATTCTGTTTTCCACCATAGTAAGAGGTGGGCGTCTTAATCTGTTTTATCATATCTTTACGATCTCACTCATTTTAAAAAATCCTACACGTTGACAAAGGTTTTGCCCCTGGTCATCCGTGTAGGATTTTTGTAATAAAATGAGTGAGATCTTTTTATGCAGGCCGGGGGCTTTTTTTTTACCCCATATAAATGATATAGGCCACAGTATAATACGGAGGCAGATTTTCATGTGATTGACTACCTCCCGCATTGGCAGTATTGATACTCCCCGTTTGAGCCCCAGAACTGGACGTGCTGTTGACCGTTTTTGAACCTATGTTATTTGAGTTGCTCAGGGCATTGCTCCCTGTACCGCCCGCACCCACAACGTTACCGGGCAGGCCGTGACTGTGCGCCGGAATATTCACGCTCCCACTGTGCTTATGCTGTGGCATTTCCAATACTGAAAGCGTTACTTTTTTCAAACCACCTCCCTTACCGATCACATTATGATCAGCGTCATTGGGATCAAGCCCCACCATGAATTTTCCGGAAAGGTTTGGCGTACCATTGGCACCATTACAAAGAAACCATCCCTCGGGTATGGCAGCGATGGCACCGGTGTACATCTGCGGGTTGCTCCCCGGTGGAAGCAAGCGCCGCTTGATCTCGTCTAGCCTGATGACCGAATCCAGATCTGCCCAGGTGTAGGTCTTCTCACCACCGGCACCAAATTCCGCATGTCGCGAAAAATAAGTATCCTTCGCGTCTCCCATACCGTTGTTATCGGCATCCTGCAAATACGTGGTCTTCTCCACGCTCTCAATTATGGTTATTTTCTCCGAGATAGGCCCACCGAAAAAGGGCGTCGGTTCCCCGTCCAGCACGATCCAGCCATAATTGACCTGATCACCGTTCTGGGCGCAACCGCTCAAAATGTAATTGCGGCCACCAAGGATGGCCAGCTGCTCCAGCTGATTGACCATATCCCGAAGGAAACGCCACGTTTTGTTGGTGGCCGGGAAGCCCGACCCTTGTATCTCTAGTTTATTCATAGCTTAATTTGTATGTTTTGTCCGGGAGTTTGTAAAAGTTGATCAGCGCCCCCAGACGGAACCGCTGCGCATCGGTAAGGAACAGATCCGAAGGCAGTACCACCACAAAATCCACATCTAGGTTTTGGGTGGGCTCGTAGAAAAGCACCGGCGGTTCCCCTTCATAAAAATAGACCGGCTTTTCTTCCGCAGGCTCGTAAAAGTAATTGGGGCTGATGTACACGCCGTCGCTGATGTAAATACGCCTTCCGGCACGGTCGTACGCATCGTTGAGTACGATCTCCAAAGAATATACCTGGGCGGTATGCTCGATCTTATAAATGGCATCAACGCGATAACTGCGGAAGTTTGCCAGAACCGTCTGGAACGGACTGCAAAGCACCCGCAGCCAAACAACCAAATTGCCTCGCAGGTCTACCGGGAGCAGGTCCCGTACATACGCCTTAAGGTCTATATCAAAAAGTTTCTCGTACACTATAGCGCTACGTTTTTGGGGATGAAATTAATGGTCAGGTTCTCTTGAGAAATCTGCATGTAACCGCTGTTGGCGATGTAGCTGCTGTCAATGGGCAGATAATTTGGCGGGTTTTCGTAATTGGCCGCCGCGCTCACCACGTACGCCTCCTGATCTGCCGCACCTTCAAGCGCCCTTAAGCGTTTTTCCAGTTCGGCAATTGTGAACTCCCCGTTGAACCTTAGGTTCCGCAGGTATTCCCTGATCGTATCCTGAACCGGCTCATTGTTCGTGCCGTCAATCTTAACACCGCTATCGGTATAAATCAGCGAATTATAATAAAAATCGATCTCCAACCGAAGGTCATCCGCTGCATCGGAAAAGATAAAGAGCTTTGTACCGGCAAACTTGATCCGGGCAAAATACTGCTCCACCCCATTGCGCTCCTCAGGGGTGAGCGCCTGTAGATCCCCACCGGTCTCCTTGGCCACCTTGATAAAAAGGCTTTTCCTATTTCCCAGTTCCAACTCATTGACCGCCGCACGCCCCACAATGGCCGCACCCGCCAACTGTTGATCGGTATACCCCGAGGTATCAAAGCGGTCACTTTCGGCAACCAGAGGCACACCGTGCAGATAGCCCAGCGCCTTTTGCTGGTACCATTTGGTCGTACCAACCTTCTGGTTGGCGATCTGCTCGTTCATTTCCACCTGAAAAAGATCAAGGAAGGAGTACAGCGACCACGCCACCGAAGCGACCACATAAGCCCACAGGTTATAGATCGCAACATTGCTGGTGCTATCCAGACCGTTAAGACTTTCCTGCTCACTTTTAGTGGCAAGTATCTGGGCTTTTATTTTTTCAATGCTCGGTGTGGCCATAGTTGATTTTTTATATTTCCGCCCTTAGACTATCACTCAGGATAGACTACGGCGGCAATCTCATTTACTTTTTTTCAGGTTGCTAAGTCAGGTTTTTATGCAAAAACCATTGTACGACCATAGAGAGAAGTAGTGTGATCAGGTTTTTCATGGCATTAATGATTAAGTTCTATTTTTAAACCCGCCGGAGCGTATTCATATGTTGGGTCGCCACCAAAAGAGGTGAAAAAATACATTGTGTCATTTACGATGACAAAGGTCATTTGTCTTCCCAAATGATCCCACATCCAATCTAAATCAGGGTAGGAAAAATGTAATTGTATCGGATTTATAATCGCGGGGGAAGTCTTATAATACACCCATTTTTCACTATCTTCGGTAAGTCCCTTCCGTAGTGTTGCCACCCCTGTAA
>JBDNGW010000224.1:0-2831 GCA_041689735.1 Leeuwenhoekiella sp.
AAGATGACGCAGGTAAAAGATAGGCATCATAAAGGCTTCCCATTACCCAGTTGCGCCAGGCATATCTTACGGCCACAGGATTAGGTACTTGATCATTTATTACAAATACATCCTTGCCATTAACAATTTTAGCATATGAGGGGTAAAACACTTTATCCTCTCCGGCAATTTCAAATCCCTCTAATTCATCAAAAGAATACAGCCCTGTCTCTGCATTTTTAAATTTTAGTAGTATTCCGTTATCTTTCACCTCTTGCGAATCAAAAATCGGTGCAGCGTAATCTACAGTTTCGTATCCATAAGTTTGGTTGAGTGCATTAAATAGCAATCGGTCAGCTACTTCTTTCTTCTTAGGCGGATGAATGCTGGACTTATCTCCTACATCCATAGTAATGGCAATACCCGAATTTGGAATTAAATCTAAAGATTCTAACTGTGCTTCGCGCATAAAGGCTGAGTTGTCAGCGGTTTGGAATGCATTGTTGTTACCATATGAAAAGGGAGCAATTTGAACATAATAGAATGGAAAATCACCAATTCCCCAGCGTGTACGCCAGTCCTTTACCATTGCCGGGAAAAGTTTTTTGTAAGTTTCAGGTTCATTACGATTGGATTCTCCCTGATACCACAATACTCCCTTTATTGTGTAAGGTATCAGTGGATTGATCATCGCATTGAACAGGACTGTAGGAAAACGGTTTCCGCGATTCAAGTCAACATCCGTAAGATCAACCTCCTTGATTGAACTCAATGTTTCCCTGCTCATCCAGGCTTCTATCAAACTGCCTCCCCAGGAAGTATGTATCATACCTACTGGAACATCTAAAATCTCTTGTAGCTGCTGACCAAAAAAATAGGCTACAGCACTAAAACCTGCCACACTTTCCGGAGATGCCGGTTGCCAGGCTGAATAATTTTCTACATTTTTTAATGGAGTCATTGAGGCTACTTTGTCAACTGAGAATAATCGCAAATTGGGATTGTAGGAGTTTGCAATCGACATAACAGAACCAAATGTAGGTTGCCCGTAAAAGCCTTTTACAGGTTGCTCCATATTCGATTGCCCTGAACATAACCAGACTTCTCCAAATAAGATATTTTTTAATACAATTTTCGAGGTTTCACTTTTTATTATAATGGTTTGAGGCTGTTTACTGTTAGTCGTTTTCACCTCAACACGCCAATTTCCTTCATTATCAGCTTTTAGGTCCATTGGCGCCTTTAGCCAGGAAGCATCTATAGAGATTCTCTCTTTGGCATCAGCCCAGCCCCAAAGTACGACCGTAGTATTACGCTGCAAAACCATATTTGATGATACCAGAGCAGGAAGTTTAACCTCTGCATGAACTGATTGGATAGACAGCAATTGGATTGTTGCTATTAGAATGATTAAACTAACTCTCTTCATTTTTAAATTATTTAATTGTTGATCATAGATCACTTTTTATCTTATTGACTATAATATAGATTTAGATATGTAGTTTTCGACTTCACGTTAGTGCCAAACTATTTCTCCCAGACATCCATTACAATCGGGTTTTCCGGGAGACCATTTACCTCGGCATCAGGTGTATTCAATAACTCAATTTTTGTCACATCGCCATCCGAAGCTTTAATATTAACTGCTTGTGTTTTTAATGAGTTATCCTCAGGATCCAGTGAAGCTCTCAACATATATACAGAAACTTTATCTCCCTGTGTGACCCTCACGCTGAGATCGCATCCTCCTTCTTCGCAGTAAATCTCTTTGGCTTCATTTCGATCTTCTTTGATGGATGGATCGAAGGTTTTGATAATGCCAGAGGAATAAGGGCCAATAGGCGGGTAAACTAGGGTGGCCTGTGGAGTAACCGCACTGGTGGCTGCCATCACAGAAATGACATCTATGTCACGTTCAATGGGAAATTCCACGCCATTATTTGTTACAGTTTTTGTGTAGGCCCCTGTCTGGTCGTCCCAACTGACATAACTATTTAAACCTTCATCCCAAATCACAATATGCTGCTCCAGATAATTCTGCGCTTTGTACATGGAATAATCTGAAAAATGACGGAAAATATAACCTTCTTCCTGATCACCCGTTCCACCTCCCTGCATTGGGTCTATCTTATAGGTTCCGACTATGTTTGGTTTCCTTCCTTTAGGTTTAACGGTATTCTCTTGTACAGTAGGGGTAATAAAAGCCTTATTGGGCAAGTCAAAGGCCCAGGTGGGACCAGCATGAATTTCCTTGAAATTTTCCGGAGCAGGAATGCCATACATTTCTCCTCGATATGGATAGTCCTCATCATACTCATCACCACCCCAGTGAGGTAGCAAAAAAGCATGTCCTAACTCATGAATTAATACACCCGGACTCGTGCCGTTTCCTACTCCACCAAAATCCCATGCCTGGCCGCCTGCATTGGCTCCATAAATATTTACATAGTAAAGACTAAATCGACCGTTGATTCCTCCAGCTGCTTTTAAAGCAGAATTCCAGGCTAACGCAGCAGCTTGTTCGCCATCAAATTCGTACCCTGTCTTTACCTTATAATCTTCCTTAGAATCAACTCGTGTTGCGGGTATTCCTTCTTTTCCTTGTGGTGTTCTCGCTGGTATGATCAGTTCCGGAAAAACAATATTGGGTACACGACGTACTTCCATTTCCGCAGTGGGCCATTTAGATTCTAATTCCACTTGCCATCCCTCCGGATAGTCGCCTGGAGTATAATCGAAATAATGAACATCAAACATGGTCATAACAATTTTTGATGGCGCACCAACTTTAAGACTATCAATTAAATGGATTTTGTCACCGGCTTGGATTTCGATGCTAAGGCCTGGCTGCA
>JBDNGW010000225.1:0-6509 GCA_041689735.1 Leeuwenhoekiella sp.
AACGGTGATATTTATTATAAAATCAAGTACCCAGAGCACAATTTGAATAGGGCAAAAAATCAATTCAGGCTATTGGAACGCTTTACCGAAAAATTAGACAACTAACAACCCGTGCGCAATCTGGCACAAAACACATCTCCTAAGGATAAAATCTAACGACTATGACAACCACCAAATCATCAAAAAGCACTATGGTGCCCCTTCTCATCATTGGGGGCCTCTTCGCCATCTTTGGGTTCGTGACCTGGATCAATGGCGCATTGATCCCGTTTATGAAAACCATCAATGAGCTTACGGACGCCCAGTCCTATCTGGTGGCTTCGGCATCCTATATTTCTTTTGTGGTCATGGCCTTACCGGCATCTTATATCTTGAACAAAATAGGGTTTAAAAAAGGAATGTCCCTAGGCCTAATAATCATGGCCGTGGGCGCTTTAGTGTTTATACCGGCGGCAGAGTCCAGAACGTACTGGATGTTCCTGACTGCAATATTTATTCAGGGCGTGGGCATGACGCTATTACAAACAGCGGCAAATCCTTATATAACCATCTTAGGCCCCATTGACAGTGGTGCAAAGCGTATTGCACTTATGGGGATCGCAAATAAGGTCGCGGGAGCTTTGGGTTCTTTGATTTTTGGGGCAATCTTACTTTCAGGAATTGACGATGTCAAGGAAAAGGTTGCCAACATTTCGATAGCAGAAAAAAATGTACTTCTGGATTCCATGGCAGATAGTGTTTTTGTGCCTTATCTGGTGATGGCGATCGTTCTGTTCATATTAGGTCTTTTGATGAGAAAAGCACCCTTGCCCCACGTGGAGGCAGAGGAGATCGAAGTCTTGGAAGATGGAAAAACAGCAAAGACCAGTATCTTTCAATTTCCTCATTTATGGCTGGGTGTTTTTGCTTTATTTGTCTATGTGGGCGCAGAGGTAATTGCCGGGGACACTATTATTTCCTATGGAATTTCGCTCGGTATGTCTGCAGATGATGCCAAGTTCTTTACCACCTTTACCTTAATGGCCATGGTCGCGACTTACGCCCTTGGCGTTTTCTTAATTCCAAAATACCTCAAACAAAAAAATGCCCTTATCGGGAGTGCGGTCCTGGGAATTATTTTCAGCATTTGTGTACTCTCTACCACCGGGCTTGCCTCGGTATTGTTTGTGGCGGCGCTGGGTGTGGCAAATGCGCTGGTATGGCCGGCAATTTGGCCTCTGAGCCTGCACGGTCTGGGCAGGTTTACTAAAACAGGTGGCGCACTGCTTGTCATGGCGATATCTGGGGGTGCCATTATCCCACCATTGTACGGCTGGCTGGTCGATGCCAATAAGCATGAACTAATATCAAATGGTCTCAATGATGCGGATGCACTTGCAAAATCTGCCAACTCCAGTTACTGGATTTTGATACCTTGCTATGTCGTCATCCTGTTATTTGCACTGTGGGGGCACAAGATCAAACACTGGAAAAAATCCACATATGCAAAAATTAGCCAAAAAATGGGGTCAAAAATATAAGCTATACTTGACTCTTTTTAACAGTAAATCAATATGAACAATAGAATATACAAATGGGGCATTATAGGCTGCGGAAAGGTCACGGAGGTCAAAAGTGGCCCCGCCTATCAGAAAATAGCAGGTTTTGAGCTGCATGCCGTCATGCGCAGGGATAGGAAAAAGGCCAGGGACTATGCCCGCAGGCACGGGGTGCCCAAGTATTATGACCAAGCCGAAGACCTGATCAACGATCCGGAAATCGATGCGGTATATATCGCAACACCGCCAGATTCACATACGCATTATGCGTTAATGGCTGCGGCGGCGGGCAAAATATGCTGCATAGAGAAACCCATGGCACCCTCCTATCAAGAATGTTTACGCATCAACGAAGCTTTTGAAGAAAAGGGAATCCCACTATTCGTGGCATATTACAGGCGCTCCCTGCCCAGATTTGCGCAGGTAAAGGCTTGGCTTGACACGCAGGGCATAGGGGCGGTCCGGCATATAAACTGGCATCTGAGCAAACCTGCCAATGACATTGATTTAACGGGAGAATACAACTGGCGCACAGATGTCAAGGTTGCTCCAGGCGGTTATTTTGACGATCTCGCTTCCCATGGCCTGGATCTGTTCGCTTATCTACTCGGACCAATCAGCAGGGCAGATGGTTGCAGCGTCAACCAGCAGGGATTGTACACCGCCAAGGACAGCGTCGTTGGGAACTGGGTTCATGTTGCGGGGATCACGGGTTCGGGCAGTTGGAATTTTGGTTCCTGGAAAAGGGAGGACGATGTGTCGATTTATGGCGAAACGGGGAAAATAACCTTTTCTGTGTTTGGAGAGCTGCCGTTGGTTTTGGAAAATGAGAAGGGCGTAAAAAGCATTGAGATCGCAAATCCGGAAAATATTCAATTGTTCCATGTACAAAATATGTGGAAGCAACTCGCGGAAGGCCAAATGCACCCTTCCACCGGAAAATCTGCCGCACATACGAGTTGGGTGATGGATGCCATTCTGGGCAGGCAAGATTTATCAGACAATACAGGGACACAATCTAGAACAATGTAGTCAGGCCAAAAACCGATGTTAACGAAGCAACGACATGAGCGATCTATTGGCAGATTTCGAACCTATTTATAACATGAACACAAAGATATTCAATTCATTCTAGAACATCATTTCGGGCCTATCAAACTTCCAATACTATTGTCGTTTTGGATATAAAGCGCTGTAGTTTACCAGTTTGAACGGTGATTACAACAGAGGCTTTAGTATAGAAGGTCCAGAAGCGATTAAAATCTATGCTAAGGCAGCAAAAGTTCTAAAGGACAAAAAATCAAGTGAAGTAGATACCGAAGAAGTACGTTTCATAAAAGGTTTGATACGCAAGGGCGAAGCAAGGTCTACCAGTCATTTTATCGGTCTGCCAGATAACCAGATACATTTTATGAACCTTCTCTATTACGAGACAGGGGCCATTGAAAAAAATCCTGTGTGTGAAGCGGATATTAGGTCGACCGTAAATCTAATCGTATAAATCAAATCCTATCAGATTTATGCTGCGGGCAAGCTTGCAGATCCGTATGGCACCCATAAAGTATATCTGAATGCCATATTTGAGGCCGTTTAAAGGTTGAAGCCGAAAAAATTCATGAAAAACTGTTGAATAGTAACTATAAAGAATAACTTGGAATCTCTTCTTGAGGTTTAATTCTCAAAAGATTTCATTGAAAAAAATAACTTCCGATTCACAGTTTGCAGACTTGCATAATTGTTAAAGTCAGGCTGGTTGCAATGTTGTTTGTTTTTGACATGTGCAATATTCAGATGATAATAGATAAACATCGAATAAATTGTCATCCTTTTTCTTTCTTTGTCTTACAAACCCATTTTATATAAAAATGTAGGCTACCTTAAAACGCATTAGTCCAGGAGAAACGATCATTTATAATACGCTCTTTTTCCAAATTTAAAAAATGGAGATAAGCAGTTGCTTGAGGTGAGAGTTTTTTAGATTTTCGCCAGACTAGATTCCATTCCGTAGTAATGGGTAGGTCTTTGAAAGGGACAATCTGTAAATCTTTATTTATAAGTTCATTTCTAATGCCGATAAGTGGCATTATGGAACATCCCAATCCTGAGAGAACTGCCTGCTTTACGGCTTCATTTGACGTTAATTCGATCTTTTTTCTTACTGAAAATCGGTTCTTTGATATAAATGTTTCCATGGCATTTCTTGTCGCAGACCCTTGTTCCCTGTAAATTAATGGAAGTTTTTCGAATAATTTCTTTTTGGTAAGATTCTTATTGAATTCTAACCCTCTGCCGGCAATAAAGAAAAGCTTATTCTCCATGAGTGCAATCTTATTTACCTTTAATTTCTTTGGTAACACCGATACCAAGGCAAAATCGACTTCATTCATTTCTAGACTTTCTATCACCCTCGATTTATTGGTCACATCCATAATCAAGTCAATTCCTTGGTTTTGTTTCATAAAATCAGATAATAAAAAAGGCATTACATATTTCCCAGTGGAAACAATTGAGATTTTAAGCCGACCTGAAAGTTGACCGTTATATTCTAGCGTTCTGTAATTGAGCGCATATACTTCATTAAGTATTTTTTCCGCAGCATGCGCTATTTCTTTTCCAAAATCAGTGATATAAAGCTGTCGCCCCACCACTTCGGTAAGTGGAATTGGAAATTGATCTTGAAAGTTTTTAATTTGAATCGAAACTGCTGGTTGGGTCAAATGTAAAGTTTCCGCAGCCTTTGTAATGCTCTTTAATTCCGCTATTTTCAAAAAAACATGCAGTTGGTGTAGGGTGTAATTCATAAATATAATTTATATATAACATAACAAATATAAATAAAAATATATGAATTATATGTGTAATCTTTACGCTGACAAACGAAGACCTAACTACTGTTAATTTTAAAAAATAAAGCGTCATGAAATCAAAGGAAATAACACAAACCGAAAACGAAACTCAAAAAATCCAATTGGTTAAAGGTGAATTCACACCTTCTGAAGCATCTCATATCATTATGGGTTTGATTGATGAGAAAATAAATTTTCATAAAATACAACGACTTCAAAGGTGGGAGGGTAACCATAAAGGCAATTCAGATGAACTTAATGGACGTATTGAAGAGCTTGAAAAAGAGAAAGTAACGGCGCGTGAGTTTATCAATAGATCAAGAAGCTTAGGTCAGAATTTAAAGATCGATGGTATTCTCAAAATAACGGTTGCCTGATGTTAGCTTAAAAATATATAGACAACAATTGCCATTTGCAAAATCAAAAATCTTAACAGCTGTAGGTTTTATGTGTTTTCTATTTTTTATTGCCATACCTTAAACGAAGTTCTCATTTTTTCAAAGAAGATAATTCACAGCCGTTTAACAATAACAATCGTTTTTCTTGTAAAATGCGAGACAAAAGTAATGGATACAAACTACTTTCAGAACGAAAAACTTATACGGACTCAGCTAAATAATAAGCTATATATCAACTTATTATTGAAACAATAAATAAAATTATTATTACATACAAAGATATTTCAACAAACTAAAAATCACTAAATATTGAATATGACTCTTGAAACAAATTTAAATTTAAGCGCGTCCCGAAACTCTACAAGTGAAGTTAATGAAACAAAAAAACCGATAGTTTCTAGACTGGTAACTTCTTTGTTATGGTTTCTATTTCTTGGAAACGCAGTATTTCTAATACTTAACTTCTTCCATATGCCACAATGGAATTGGAAAAGTATATTCAGGATCAATGGCTTTACCATTCTAATCTGGACGACTGTCACCTTTTTCAGTGCCATAGTAAGCAGTTACGCTGGGAACTATCTTAAAGGATTTAAATTTCATTCCCAATTTATGATGCTTTGTCTAGGCTTTACCTTGTCCGTGATGCTTTTGGTTATGTCCAATAATATCATGCTCTTAATTTTCAGCTGGTTTATCATGGGAGTTTTTATGTCTCAACTAATTGGTATCGACAAAACCTGGGGCGAAGCTCGAGAAGCGTTTAGATTTACTCAAAAGTACTTTTTGATAGGCTCTTTCTTTCTGACCGTTGGGTTGCTTCTGCTGGCTATATACAGCGAAAACTATACAATCAGCGGGCTCTCCGTAGTGGTAAGCGAATTACCGCTTTATATATTAATTCCGTCAGCACTATGCATCATCGCAGCAGCGATTGTACAATCGGCAATATACCCTTTTCATCGCTGGTTGCTTTCTGCCATGACCGCGCCAACGCCAGCTTCTGCACTTATGCATGCCGGTTTCGTCAATGGTGCAGGGATTTTGCTGGCACTTTTTGCAACCTTGATGTTTGCAGCTAATACCTTGACCATTCTATTTGTGATAGGAGGGCTCACGGCCATTATCGCACAGTTCACAAAACTACTTCAAGTGAATGTTAAGCAAAAACTGGGATGTTCTACTATTGCTCAAATGGGTTTTATGATCATGCAATGTGGTTTGGGTTTTTTCAATGCGGCGGTGGTTCATTTGATTTTACATGGATTTTATAAGGCTTATTTATTTTTGTCCTCTGGCGAGGAAATAGCGCAGACGAAACCAGAAAAACCAATGCCGCTCAAAATCAAGCCGCTTCAGGCAGTTGTTGTATTGCTGTTCGGTGGTCTGGGTGCTTATCTATTTGCAATTTGGACAGGAAAAGGGCTTTTAATGAATAGCGGTATATTGCTAACCCTTATTGTGGCCATTACCGTGGGGCAGGCTACATATAATATAGTAAAGGAACAAAGCCTTTCGTTACTTCAAAAAATAATTGTGCCATCGGTACTTTTTATTGCCGGAATAGGCATCTATGCTTTGATGTACAATGGAGTTACCGTTCTAATGTCAGATATGCCAATGATTGCGCAGCCTATACCACTGACATGGGTACAGATCATCTTTGGTGTCATATTTCTAATTGGTTTTTTCGCTATGAAATTGGGCGTCTATAAAAAAATTCCTTG
>JBDNGW010000226.1:0-8255 GCA_041689735.1 Leeuwenhoekiella sp.
CATTTCTATGGGTTCTTTTGCCCAGCAACTGCGTTGAAAATACTCGCCATAGCTACGGCTATGTCTGCGTTTTTCGCCTTGTTGATGAACAAAATAACTGCCTATAATTCGGTCACTTTATTTCTGAACAGATCCTTAGATGTTTAAGCTGACACCCATTAAACTTCTTATTTAAACAAAAATACAGCTTATTTAACAGTTTTATGTGAAGTTAATTTTAAAGTTGAATAAAAAAACCCGGCGTTTCAACGACCGGGTTTTTGGTATTTATCAAAAGAAAATGGCTATTTATACGTCAATATTAGCATAAATGGCATTCTTTTCTATAAACTCACGCCTCGGCGGAACTTCATCTCCCATAAGCATGGAGAAAATACGATCTGCTTCGGTACCGTTATCTATGGTGACCTGGCGTAGGGTTCTGAATTCTGGGTTCATCGTAGTATCCCACAACTGATCCGCGTTCATTTCGCCCAGACCTTTGTAGCGCTGTACACCTGCGCTACCGCCCATTTCCGCATTGTACTCATCACGGGCCTTATCACTCCACGCATAGCGCATTTTTTTCCCTTTTTTAATGAGATAAAGCGGTGGCGTAGCAATGTAAATATGCCCATTTTCCAGCAATTCGCGCATATAGCGGAAAAAGAAGGTAAGAATCAAGGTTGCAATATGGCTACCGTCAACATCTGCATCACACATGATCACGACTTTATGATAGCGCAGTTTACTCAGGTTGAGTGCCTTGCTGTTCTCTTCGGTCCCTATGGTAACGCCCAGCGCGGTAAAGATATTCTTGATCTCCTCGTTTTCAAAAACGCGGTGCCGCATGGCTTTCTCCACGTTCAATATTTTTCCGCGTAGCGGAAGTATCGCTTGAAATTCACGGTCGCGGCCTTGTTTTGCCGTTCCACCCGCCGAGTCGCCCTCCACGAGGAATACTTCGCACAGCGTAGGGTCAGTCTCAGAACAGTCTGATAATTTCCCGGGCAGGCCACCTATGCTCATAACGGTTTTACGCTGCACCATCTCACGGGCCTTTTTCGCAGCATGCCGCGCCTGAGCTGCAAGGATTACTTTCTGAACTATCGTCCTTGCATCGTCTGGGTGCTCTTCCAGATAGATTTCCAGCATTTCTGAAACCGATTGAGAGACTGCTGCGGTCACATCACGGTTACCCAATTTAGTTTTGGTCTGACCTTCAAATTGGGGCTCTGCCACTTTCACCGAAATAATCGCGGTCAATCCCTCACGAAAATCATCTCCGGTTATATCAAATTTCAGCTTATCGAGCATGCCCGAAGCGTCAGCATATTTTTTCAGCGAACCGGTAAGCCCACGACGGAAACCGGCCAAATGCGTACCACCCTCATGGGTGTTGATATTGTTTACGTAAGAGTGAAGATTTTCGGCATAACTATCATTGTAGATCATGGCGACTTCAACGGGAATATCGTTTTTCTCGCCATCCATAAAAATAACATCGCTAATAATGGCCTGGCGGTTACTGTCAAGAAAACGTATAAATTCTTTCAGCCCTTCTTCGGAATGAAATGTTTCGGTTACAATCTCACCATTTGCATCGGGAAAACGTTTATCGGTCAGTGTGATCGTGATCCCTTTATTGAGGTACGACAGTTCGCGCATACGGCTGGCCAGCGTATCATAATTATACTCGATACTCTGGTGAAAAATACTGGGATCTGGTGAAAAAGTGACCAATGTACCCTGCTTTTCGGTCTCGCCAATGGATTTTACCGGATAAAGCGCTTTACCTTTTTCATATTCCTGCTCCCAGATCGTGCCATTTCGGTACACCGTGGCACGCAAATGATTGGACAGTGCGTTTACTACACTCACCCCAACCCCGTGCAGGCCACCGGAAACCTTATAGGAATCTTTATCAAATTTCCCGCCGGCGCCTATTTTGGTCATTACCACCTGAAGTGCGGAAACACCTTCCTTTTTATGAAGGTCTACCGGGATCCCACGGCCGTTATCTTCAACGCTTACACTATTATCTTCATTGATTATCACTTTTATGGAATCACAATAGCCGCCCATAGCCTCGTCAATGGAGTTGTCAACAACTTCATTGACCAAGTGGTGCAGCCCGCGCATGCCCACATCGCCGATGTACATAGAAGGGCGCATGCGCACATGCTCCATTCCTTCCAGGGCCTGAATACTGTCTGCCGAATATTGTTCCTTATTCGCTTCTTCGCTCATAATATCATATTAAATTTTAAGGCTGGACGTAGCGCCCGCCATGCAATTTCCCCACCGAATCAAAAAAGGTGAACTCATTCAACAAAGTTTAGAGGATTATTTTTTAGGATAGCCAACAAATATAAGCTATCACTGACTTTTAACCGAATAAATAACGCATTTAAACGCTGTAAGTTATCAACAATTTGTGAAGAATAACGTCAAAACCAGCCATTAGTCGCTTATTTATAATAAATGAGATATTTAGGGAAGAAAGCGGGGTTTTTAAACGCTTGATTTAGAAATTTTGATTAAAAAAAGCAGTCAAACCGAATCCATAATTGGTCTTTTTAAAATCATTTTTACATGCTTTTTGGGTGCAAGGCTCCATACTTATTTGAAATGCTTATTTGAAATGCCTATTTTTAACTCGAAAACTTTTGTAACCGTAAAAATCATTTTATGTCTTTAAAGATGTCCTTTCTCTTAAAATATTTTGTCGCAAGTTTCTTGCTTTGCTTAACTATTTTTAGCCTTATTTCCTGCGACAGCTCTAAAAAGGCAAATCAAAAGCAAGAATGGCAGACACTATTTAACGGAAAAAACCTTGACGGCTGGACACCAAAAATTTACCATCATGAACTGGGTGACAATTATGCTAATACCTTCCGTGTGGAAAACGGCGCGATTGCCGTAAATTATGACGGTTATGATGAATTTAATGAACGTTATGGACATTTATTTTATAAACAGCCATTTTCCTCCTTTCACCTCAAATTCAAATACAAATTCACAGACCAGTGGATGAAAGATGCGCCTTCCTACACGTACCGTAATAGTGGGGTTATGTTTCATTCGCAAGATCCAAGTACGATACTTAAGGAACAAGACTGGCCAATTTCGGTAGAATATCAAATGCTGGCAGATGCCGGTGACGGTAATCCACGTCCTACCGGCAATATGTGCTCGCCTGGAACCGAGGTCTATTATAACGGTGAAATGGACCCAAGGCATTGCATAGAATCCATTTCGCCCACGATTCCATGGGACGAGTGGGTACAGGCAGATCTTATCGTTTATGGCGATTCGTTGGTAATACACAAAGTAAACGGCAAAACCGTTCTGGAATATACAAAACCCCAAATAGGCGGCGAAGTGGCCAATGGGTACGATCCAGCAATAAAAATTGATGGGAAACTGCTTAGCGAAGGATACATCGGCCTGCAGGCCGAAGGACAGGGAGTGTTATTTAAGGATATCAAAATTAAACAATTAACACAGAAAAAATTATTGCCTTAAAAATAAAAACGATTTAAAAAAAACCCTCACATACTTTATCTAAAAAACCGCCTCAAAACTCCGATTTTCGGTCATTTTGGGCGGTTTCTTAGAAGTGCTTGGGTTTATGATTTTACATACGCATCTGCATGCACGTTTGCAATAGCGCGACCACTGGGATCGTTCATGTTTTTAAAGGCCTCGTCCCATTCCAAAGCGATTTTTGTACTACAGGCCACAGACGCTTCCTGAGGCACACAACGTGCTGCGGCATCGCTGGGGAAATGTTCTTCAAAAATACTTCGGTAATGATATTCCTCTTTATTTTGTGGTGTTTGAATTGGGAATTTATAACGGGCGTTAGCCAGCTGCTCATCGCTCACATTCTCGTTCACCATGTCTTTTAATGTATCTATCCAACTATATCCTACACCGTCCGAAAATTGCTCTTTCTGCCTCCAGGCCACACTTTCCGGCAAGTAATCTTCAAACGCTTTACGGAGCACCCATTTTTCCATGCGCTCTCCGTTTATCATTTTATCCTCGGGGTTGATGCTCATCGCAACGTCCATAAATTCTTTATCCAAAAACGGGACCCGACCTTCAATTCCCCACGCGGCAAGTGACTTATTGGCGCGCAAACAATCGTACATATGCAGTTTGCTGAGCTTACGCACCGTTTCCTCATGAAATTCCTTCGCGTTTGGCGCTTTATGAAAATACAGATAACCACCAAAAAGCTCATCAGCACCCTCGCCGGAAAGTACCATTTTTACTCCTATGGATTTAATTACGCGCGCCATTAGATACATAGGCGTGGAAGCGCGAATGGTAGTAATATCGTAAGTCTCAAGATTGTAAATTACATCTTTTATCGCATCCAATCCTTCCTGTATAGTAAATTTGATCTCATGATGAACGGTGCCAATATGTTTTGCAACTTTTTGTGCCGCGGCAAGATCTGGCGAACCTTCAAGCCCCACTGCAAAGGAGTGTAATGTAGGCCACCAGGCGGCAGCCGTATCGTCTGATTCTATGCGCTTATCTGCGTATTTTTTCGCTATCGCGGAAGTAATTGAAGAATCAAGCCCACCGGAAAGCAGCACACCATAAGGCACGTCAGACATAAGCTGGCGGTGAACGGCAGCTTCTAGTGCGTCTTTCAGTTTTTGTATATTGGTCTCATTATCCTTTACCGCATCATATTCCATCCAGTCGCGCTTGTACCACTGCTTTAGTTCGCCGTCGCGGCTGTGCAGGTAATGTCCCGGAGGAAACAATTCTATTTTTGTACAGGTTCCTTCCAGCGCTTTCAACTCTGATGCGACATAAAAAGTACCGTATTTGTCCCAGCCCATATAAAGTGGGATAATACCCATGTGATCACGCGCTATAAAGTATTCATCCTTTTCAGTATCATAAAGGGAAAAGGCAAAAATACCGTTCATTTCATCCAGAAAATCAGGTCCTTTTTCCTGATACAGCGCTAAGATCACCTCACAATCTGATTCCGTTTGAAAATCATAGTTGTTTTTCAGCGTTTTCCGCAGGTCGCGGTGATTGTAAATTTCGCCGTTGGCGGCAAGCACCAGTTTTCCATCCGGGCTCAGTAATGGCTGTTTCCCCGATGCTGGATCAACAATAGAGAGCCGCTCATGGGCAAGTATAGCTTTATCATTACTGTAAACCCCGTTCCAGTCCGGACCACGGTGACGTATTTTCTTGGACATTTCCAATATCTGAGGGCGCAGGTCGTCAGACTTTTGCTTTAGCTCGTAGGCGCAAACTATTCCGCACATAATCTTTATTTTTATATTATTATAAGCCAAAGATGCATTTATACTTCGAAGTTGTAAAGCAAAAACGTTATTTTAATTACAATTTATAATATAAATGTCGTTTTTAGCGTATAAACTGAAACTAAATTATAATTTATAAATAAAACCAATTTGAATATGGAAGTTGTCATTTTATATTGAAGTTAACAGGCATTGAGCAGGCACATTGTATATTTGATAATTAACCAAAGAAAAAATTAATATAATGAAATCATTTTTTATAACCAGCTTAATGCTGACCCTTTTGATCACCGCGCCTATACAAGCGCAGGAATTCCCTGAAGCAGATAAAAGCCCCATGGATATTGCTATGTTTCGCGCTCCGGATGAAACTCCGCTTATTCGGGTAATTTACAGCCGCCCCTTAAAAAATGGACGGGAAATCTTCGGAAAATTGCAGCCTTATGGCGAAGTATGGAGAACGGGAGCTAATGAATCTACCGAAATTACTCTTTACAAAGATATGATGATAGGCGATAAGACAGTTGAAGCTGGTACTTATACTTTATTTACCGTTCCAGGCGAAAAAGAATGGACGGTAATATTGAATAAAGATACTAATACCTGGGGAGCTTATGGGTATAAGCAAGAACGCGACATTGTACGTGTAACAACACCTGTTCGCAAGGCAGACAAGGATATTGAATCTTTTTCCATGGTTTTTAAACCCAGCGATAACGGTGCAGACTTGCTCATGGGTTGGGATGATACTTATGTAGAGGTGCCTTTTACTTCTACTATGTAATCCTAAAATTCTTTTACAAATATAAAAAAGTCCCTTATATGGGGCTTTTTTTATTAAGGAATATTCAGGTATTTATGGGTCTGTAGACTGATTTTCCATCGTGGGTTTTTCATCACATATTCCACAATGTAGGGCGTGATCTTTTCTCGTACGCTCCATTCGGGTTGCAGGTAGAGTTCGCAGTGCGGGGCGACTTTTGCAGCATGTTCCTCAGCAAAGGCAAAATCAGATTTATTGTAAATAATAACTTTAAGTTCGTGGGCGGCAGGATAAATTTCGGCGGTGGGAAGCATCCGTTTTTTGGGTGAAAGGCAGATCCAATCCCATTGTCCAGTAAATTTATAGGCACCCGAGGTTTCTATGTGCACTTGCATGCCCTTGTCTTTAAGAAGCCCAGTTAAATGCGCCATATTCCACATCAAGGGCTCGCCGCCGGTAACCACCACGGTATTACTGTATTTTAAAGCATTAGTAACGATCTGGGAAGCTTCTGTGGGAGGATGTATCGCGGCATCCCAACTTTCTTTTACATCGCACCAGTGACAGCCCACGTCACAGCCGCCCAACCGAATAAAATATGCGGCCTTGCCAGTATGATGACCTTCGCCCTGTATGGTGTAAAATTCTTCCATTAAGGGCAGCAGTTCTCCCAACTCCACCCTACTATCTCTATTTTCAATCGCCATTTTTGTCATAGGCGGCAAAGGTAAGCAAAACAGGAGATTTAAGGAATTTTGATGGTTGCTGAAATCAGTAGTTTCAGCACTGTTTTTTAAAGTCAGCATTTGTTTTCGCGGAGCGGAAAAATAGATGTGCATTCAAAAAATAACTCAAGGGCCCATGTTTCTTCTTTAATACCTACTTTTGGCGGAAATAGGTCAATTCATGTCAGACACGGAAAAATTCAGGAAAACCATTGAAGAAGGCAATTCCTTCAAAGGCGAATTTATTACGCTGGGTGCTGCTATGTTCCATGGCGAAGTACTTACAAATGCGCACGTAAACGTTCCGTTAAAAATGTTGAACAGACACGGTCTCATTGCCGGGGCTACCGGTACGGGAAAGACCAAAACCCTTCAAGTCTTGGCCGAAAACCTATCCTTAAAAGGCATTCCGGTTCTGCTTATGGACATTAAGGGCGACCTGAGCGGCATCGCTAAAGCGGGCGAAAACAACCCGAAAATAGGCGAAAGACAGGATAAAATAGGATTACCGTATAATCCTATGGAATTTCCGGTAGAACTGCTTACTTTATCAGAACAGAATGGCGTGCGGCTACGCGCGACGGTCAGTGAATTTGGCCCCGTGCTATTTTCACAGATCTTAGATGCCAGCGATGTACAAGCAGGCATTATTTCGGTTTTGTTTAAATATTGCGACGATCATCAGTTACCGCTGCTTGACCTTAAGGACTTTAAAAAAGTATTGCTTTTTGCCAATAATGAAGGCAATGAGGAAATTGAGAAGGAATATGGCCGAATTTCCACTTCTTCCACGGGGTCGATCCTGCGGAATATCGTAGAACTGGAACAGCAGGGCGCCGATGTTTTCTTTGGCGAAAAATCCTTTGATGTGCAAGATCTTAAACGCTTGGATGATAATGGCCACGGAACCATAAATATCGTTCGACTTACCGATATTCAGGATCGGCCGAAGCTTTTTTCAACTTTTATGCTCAGCCTACTGGCCGAAATTTACAGTACTTTCCCTGAACAGGGCGATAGTGAACAGCCAGAACTGGTAATTTTTATCGATGAGGCACACCTCATTTTTGACCAGGCATCTAGAGCGCTGCACGATCAGATAGAAAATATGGTGAAGCTCATCCGCTCCAAAGGTGTCGGACTTTACTTTGTAACCCAAAACCCGACTGATGTCCCCGAGGGCGTTTTGAGTCAGTTGGGATTAAAAATCCAACATGCGCTGCGTGCCTTTACCGCAAAAGACCGAAAAGCCATAAAACTTACGGCGCAGAACTATCCCATTTCAGATTTTTACGACACCGAGACCGTGCTCACATCTTTGGGCATAGGCGAGGCGCTGGTTTCCGCTCTTGATGAAAAAGGACGCCCCACTCCACTTGCCGCTACCCTGATGCGCGCGCCCATGTCACGTATGGATATTCTCAGCGATACGGAAATTGAGGAAGTGCATAAAAAATCTAACCTAGCGATTAAATATAATGA
>JBDNGW010000227.1:0-6357 GCA_041689735.1 Leeuwenhoekiella sp.
ACTATATGACAGGTTAAACGACTAACTCTATGCGAACCTTTTCTTATATTTGAACTCATATATGCGAAGGTATATATTTTTTCGCATTACTAAAGTTCTGCAATAAAATTGCAGGGTTTTAGACCCTAAATTAAGACCAATTAAGTATAAGCCGACCTATAATGCAAGGCATTTTATAGTCTAACCTATTGTTTATCCTCCCCATCTTTTAACCAGTCCAATGAAAAACTGGTAAAGGAGTTTTTGGTATAATCATCTTTTTCGAAAAACATCCCTATTTCGCCATTTTTCAGAATGGACATGGAGGAGTAGGCCGAACCACCGCTGTAAATGGTTTTCCCGGCGCTCCAGGTTTTTCCCTCGTCATAACTGATGCGCACCGTTAAATTTTCACGGTTATTGGTGCTGTTGGAATTTGAGAACAACAGTCGGTTTTTATCTGCGCCGTCCGCTTTGGAAGAGTAGCGGACAATACTCGCGTTATTGCCCGGATCGACCAATTGCCTTTCTGGGCTGCTTTTCCAAGTCTTGCCCTTATCCTTTGAGATATGTACGAAACGGTAGCCCTCCTTAGTATTTACACGTGAATTGATCATGTAACTCCCATCGGCCAATTCCATCACTTTGGATTCGTCGGCTGGATTTACGGGGTTGTCGATCAAAAACCAGGATTTGCCATGATCATCGCTCCCGAACAGAAATACGCCTTTTTCAATATTGACCAGCGTATGCAGCAACCTGCCTTCCCTGGTCTGGATGCCTCGACCGGAAGTTATGAATTTAAAATCGGTATGCCATTCTGGTTTGCTGATCTGGGAAGTGATATCCTCGGGTGTACCCTAAGTTTTACCATTGTCCGCACTCTTCATCACATGTAGGTAGTAAACGTCTTTCTCTTTATCCAGATCCATATAATTATAGAACAGGAAGATTTCACCGGTTACCTAATCAACGATCATGGAAGGGTCTGAAGCAGACTGCCCATCGGGAAAATCAATTATCTTTTCGATGGCCGTCCAAGTCTTTCCATTATTGGTACTCCGGCGCTGAACGAGGTTGATATCCCTACTTCCACGCAGATCGGCACAGCTGGGAACGCGCTCATCGATTGCCGCAACTAGATCACCGTTGGGTGCTGTTACCAGCGACGGGATGCGGTAACATTCCACGCCTGCCGTTTCGGTGGCAACAAACAGATCTTTAAAAATAAGGCCTTTTCTGTAATCGTTTTGAGTAGGCGTATCCTGTTGCGCACCGCAGTTTAAAAAGACACAACAGGTAAATAAAAATAGAAGGTTTTTCATTTGGATTTATTTAGATAATTTTTTAAAATTTTATGTGAAAGAAAATAAAATCGCTTCGCTTAACCTGAAAAACGGGATAGACCTCAAGAATCGAAATGAAATAAAATGGTCACAGGATCAATTTCCATGAATAACCTAAATATAGCTAAAAAATAAGCGGAAAAGTCATATTTATAGTGTTTTATATAGTTCTTAAATACGCTAAAATTCTTGCAGTACTGTTTCAATCCCCTAACATATAATAACAATATTTATAGTTGCTGTTTTCTAATTTTAGAGGGTTGTTCCGCATCTATTCAGAAAACCGAACTAACCGCCACATTCTCTGTCGGGGAAATGTTTTAGATATACACATATATTTATTTGTACCAATCCCAAACTTTAAGCTTTCAGGTATTACCTACATAATATCTGGTCCCGTTTCAACCACAAGATTCCTAAATGTGTCAAGTCGGGAAACTATAATAAATTCGTTTCGATCATCGATTCCGCAACTGGCAAAATGGAATCAAATTATCCATTTCAAAAGATAAGCTGATAAAAGATTTTGCTTTAACAGAAGAATGTGTTATCATATGATATGTTTTTAATTGAAATCAATAGTTTTCTTATAAATTCGTGTAAAAATGGACACCACCAATCTATGTTCATCAATCCTATCCCAACCATCTACCTTTAACCATGAAAACACTCCTAAATCCAACAATCCTTACAATCCTATTTCTAAGCCTCCTCAGCTGTAAAAATAACGCACAAAACAATCAAAAGACAGCTAACAGCGAATTTGAAGGCAAACCCAACATTTTATTTATCCTCGTAGATGACATGGGGCTTCACGATCTGAGCGCGACGGGCAGCAGCTTTTACGAATCGCCCAATATAGATCGTCTTGCAAGTGAGGGAACCGTCTTTACCCAGGGCTATGCGGCCAGCAGAGTTTGCAGCCCCGCTCGCGCCAGTATTATGACCGGTAAATTTACCGCCCGTCACGGCATTACCGACTGGATAGGCGCAGCTTCTGGGGAGAACTGGCGAAAACTTGGCAGGAATGATAAATTGTTGCCTGCCGATTATGTACACAACCTTCCCAAAGAAGATACTACCCTGCCAGAAGCCCTAAATGCCGCCGGATATAAAACATTTTTTGCCGGAAAATGGCATTTGGGCGAAAAGGGCTCCTACCCGGAAGATCATGGTTTTGACACCAATATTGGCGGCTGGTCTGCAGGAAGTCCTATTGGCGGCTATTTTTCACCTTGGGACAATCCAAATCTTTCCAATGAGGAACCTGGGCAAAACCTCTCGATGCGTTTGGCCAAAGAAACCAATTCCTTTTTGGAACAAAATAAGGAAGAGCCGTTTTTTGCCTTCCTTTCGTTTTATGCGGTACACGGCCCTATTGAGTCCACGGAAGAAAAATGGAACCACTATAGGGACAAGGCCGAAAAGCAGGGTATAAAAGAAAATGGTTTTAAAATGGAGCGCGTGCTCCCCATCCGTACGGAACAGGACAATCCTATTTATGCTGGTCTGGTGGAACAAATGGACGATGCCGTGGGGATCGTTTTGGATAAGTTAAAAGAACTCAATCTGGATAAAAATACGATCATCATTTTCACTTCAGATAATGGCGGTGTGGCTTCGGGAGATTCCTACTCGACTTCTAACCTGCCCCTGCGCGGCGGCAAGGGCTATCAATGGGAAGGCGGAACGCGCGAACCTTTTTTCATTTATGTGCCCTGGATGAAAAACGCATCAAAAACCGTAAATACACCCGTTATTGGAACCGATTTCTATCCCACAATCCTCGATTTGGCCAACCTAAACTTATTGCCAGGTCAGCATAAGGATGGTCAGAGCCTAAAACCTTTATTGGAAGGGAAAAGTATGGCAGACCGAGATCTTTTCTGGCATTATCCGCACTACGGCAATCAGGGCGGCGAACCTTCTTCTGTTTATCGCCAAAATAATTGGAAGCTTATCCATTATTATGAAGATGGCCGCGACGAACTTTACAACCTGAAAAGCGATCCCGGCGAGCAAGAGGATGTGGCTGCCAATAATCCAGAGATTACCTCCTCCATGTGGAACAAGCTCGAAGATTTTTTGAATACCGTAGATGCCAAAAAACCGGAACAAGATTCAACGTATGATCCGGCGCTGGCCAAAAAACTGCACGAGCAAAAAGCAAATGAACTCATGCCAGCACTGGAAGCGGAACGAAAAGAGATATTATCTAAAGATTTTGCGCCCAACACAGACTGGTGGGACAGTAAATTGACCAAAGATTAAGCTTTCGCGAAATATAACCTTCAACAAACACCCGACACTATGTTCAAAACCATTAAACAATTCAGCTTTCACCTGCTTTTTTTGCTTCCAATACTAGCACTGGGACAGGCCGATACGCTGCACGTCATTCCACAGCCCAATAATATCACTCCGAAAGAGGGAAGTTTCAAGCATAACGGCAAACTTACCTTTGCCATCAATGACGATGCACTTGGCGAACTTCTCGAGTACGCGTCCGAAGCATTAAACGACAATTTTAAAGACGAGATAACTATTGAAAAGGGGAGTGCCAAAGCCAATGTGCATTTCGTTCTAAACGAAAAATCAAAAAGTTCATCTGAAGGCGCCTATCATTTACTCGTGGATAAGAAAGGTGTCCAGATTACCGCCGGAAACGAGCAGGGCTTATTTTATGGGCTGCAAACGCTGTTGCAAATGCTGAAAACGGATAAAGATCAATCGCTCAATTATATAGAGATCGAGGATGCACCCCGTTTTGCATGGCGTGCCTTTATGCTGGATGAGGCCAGATATTTTCAGGGTAAGGAACAGGTGATGAAACTGCTCGATGAGATGGCAAGGCTTAAAATGAATATTTTTCATTGGCATCTGGTCGATGATCAAGGCTGGCGTATTGAGATCAAAAAATACCCGTTGCTTACCGAAGTAGGTTCCAAAAGAACAAGCACGCAAGTTGGTCCCAGAAAATGGCAGAGCCCCATACAGTCCGGTGTTCCGCACGAGGGTTTTTACACGCAGGAGGAGATCAAAGAACTCATAGCATATGCCGCATCCCGCCATATCACTATTGTTCCGGAGATCGAAATGCCAGGTCATGCTTCCGCAGCGATCGCGGCTTATCCATGGTTGGGCTCTTCGGGAAAGCAAATTGAGGTTCCCATTAATTTTGGTGTCAGCGAAGATATTTTCAACGTGGCAGACCCCAAGGTCTATGATTTCCTAACAAATGTTCTTGACGAAGTAATGGAACTTTTCCCCTCAAAAGTTATCCACATTGGTGGCGATGAGGCAAAATATGAACATTGGGAAAACTCTGAGGTCATTAAAAAGTATATGAAAGAAAACGACCTCAAAACCTATGCCGATCTTCAAGTGGAATTTACCAACAGAATTTCTCAATATATTGAAAGCAAGGGAAGAAAAATGATGGGCTGGAATGAAATTCTGGGACAAAATGTGCATGAATATCAGGCAGAAAAAGATTCGGGTGCAGAAGAAGAACTTTCTAAAAGTACGATCTCCCATTTTTGGCGTGGCGACATCAAATTAATGACCGAAGCCGCCACTAAAGGTTATGAACTAGTGAATTCCCTACATTCGGAAACTTATTTGGATTATTCTTATACTGATATTTCGTTAAAAAGGGCTTACGATTTTGACCCTATTCCAGCGAGTCTCGATGCGCAATATCATAAGAATATAATCGGGATGGGCGCGCAGATGTGGGGCGAGTGGATCCCAACCAGTGGCTATATGGATTATATGGTTTTTCCGCGAATTGCTGCTTATGCAGAAGTCGGTTGGACGCAGCCAAAAGAGAAGGATTTTGAAAGATTTAAGGGGTCACTTTCCGGACTTATGGCTATTTGGAAAGCCGAAAACATCTATTACGCACCGCTTGAGGAAGCATTGCCCGAGAAAGATTCCGAATCAGAAAACAAGCAGACTTCCGCAACCATCCCCTTATTGCCCGGTGAACTCTGGTGGGGCGGGGCGGTAAGCGATGGGCCGGTAATGCCGTATGCAGATGGTTTTGCGTATGACATGTACGGCAACAACAAGTACAATCAGGTGCAGCCCTTATTGGTTTCCAATAAAGGAAGGGTAATTTGGTCAGAGCAGCCATTTAAGTTCGAATTTTCCGCGGAAGCGATCTCCATAGAAAGCAGGGGCGAACTAAAAGTGGAACAGGGTGGAAAAACCTTGAAAGAAGCCTATCAATACGCGTCCAAAAATTTCTTTCCAAGCGATGGCCAATTGCCGGATAAATTACTGTTTGAAGCCCCACAGTACAATACGTGGATCGAACTTATGTACGATCAGAACCAAGAGGATATTTTGAAATATGCCCATGCGATCATCGATAACGGAATGCCTCCCGGAGTCCTGATGATCGACGATAACTGGCAGGAAAATTATGGGAAATGGGACTTTCATCCCGGGAGGTTTTCAGATCCGAAGGCGATGATGGACGAGCTGCACGGGCTAGGTTTTAAGGTGATGCTCTGGGTTTGTCCCTTTGTGAGTCCCGATAGCGACACGTATAGGGCTTTGGCAAAAAAAGGATATTTTCTAAAAAACCCCGCACAAACTTCTGATGCCACGCTGGCACCTCCCAATCAACCCGCCATGATCCCATGGTGGAACGGGGTTAGTGCGCTGCTCGATTTTTCCAATCCAGAATCGGAAAAATGGTTTACCGACGAACTCCACTATCTTACCGAAACTTACGGCGTGGACGGCTTTAAATTTGACGCCGGAGATTTCAATTTTTACCCGGACGAACTGATTTCACATCAACCTGATTTCACGCCAAACATGCATTCTGAACGTTACGGTAAAATCGGTTTGGAATTCCCCTTGAACGAATACCGAGCCATGTGGAAAATGGCAGGAAAGCCCCTTGCCCAGCGCTTGAGCGACAAGGGTCACAGTTGGGGCGACATTCATTTACTGATCCCAAGTATTACCGTGCAGGGACTTATGGGCTATGCCTACAGCTGCCCCGATATGATAGGCG
>JBDNGW010000228.1:0-8505 GCA_041689735.1 Leeuwenhoekiella sp.
ATCCAGAAATTCTTCGAGAAGCAGACAGTTTTTAGCCAGTATTTTTGCGGCTGCAACATCTTTTACAAAACGGGGATATTCATCCCGAAAACCCAAAATCGCCGAAGGTTCTATGCCCACCAGCGGTCTGTCTTCGGTTATTATGTCTTTAAAGGTTTCCACGTTTTTGATAGCGACTTTTTTCGCTTGTCCAAGAAAGCCTTTTGAAATAAAAGAGCGGCCGCTTTCTGCGTGTTTTACAAACAGCACTTCGTAATTGAGCGCTTGCAAAAGCTCTATTGCATCGCGGCCGATTTCGGCATCCAGATAATTGGAAAATTCGTCAATAAAGAGATAAACCGATTTTATGGGCCGCGGCGGATTTTTAAGCTTGTATTTTTTTGCCAATGCGCGCAAGTTCTTTTTCGACACCGGCGGAAGGCTTCTTTCATTGGCAATATGAAGGTATTTTTTAAGCCATTTTGAGCTTATTTTATCGCGGTAAACCGTATTGGTAAGCCACGGAAAAACCGAAGCTGCTCTATTTAATTTGGCATTGTAGGCAAAAATTCGGGTGCGTAGGGAGCTACCGTTCTCTTTTTTATATTGAAATTCGAATTCTGCTTTTAGCGTGGCAACATCCACATTGCTGGGACATTCGCTACCGCAGGCCTTACAGCTTAGACATAGGTCAAAGACCTCTTTGAGTTCTTTGTGGTTGAACCGGTTTTTACGGTCAGATTCCGTCAAGAATTCCCGCAGTGCATTGGCCCGCGCCCGCGTGGTGTCTTTCTCATTGCGCGTCGCGCGGTAACTTGGGCACATGGTGCCTCCAGCTTCTGGGAGTTTTCTGCAATCGCCGCTGCCGTTGCATTTTTCCGCGGCACGCAAAATGCCCTCGGAATCCCCGAAATCCATTTTGGTTTTGATTTTGGGCTCTTTTCGGCCAACTTCATATCTCAAATGCGTATCCATGGGAACCGTATCCACGATTTTGCCGGGATTAAAAATCCGCTGTGGATCGAAGGTTTTTTTGACTTCCCGCATAAGGTTATAATTGGCCTCGCCCACCATCATAGGAATAAATTCCGCCCTTACAATGCCGTTACCGTGCTCACCGCTCATGCTGCCCTTATATTTTTTTACAAGCCTGGCAACATCTGTAGTGATCTTTCTAAAAAGAATGACATCTTTTTTCTTCTTTAGGTTAAGAAGTGGGCGTAGGTGCAGTTCTCCGGCACCGGCATGGGCATAATAGACCGCGTCCTGTCCGTAGCTATCCATAAGCTTGGAAAATTCTGAAATATAGCTGGACAGATCTTCCACGGCAACCGCGGTATCTTCAATACAGGCCACCGCTTTTCTATCGCCCACAATATTGCCCAACAAACCCAGCCCAGCTTTGCGCAGCTCTATGGCTTGATTTATCTGCTCTCCGTAAAGCACGGGGAAAGCGTAACATAGCTGACTTTCAGCCAAGACTTTAATAAGGGCTTCCGCTTTTTTTACGGCGCCTTCCCTGGTGCTGTCGCGCACTTCGAGCATCAAAATGGCCTTGGGATCACCTTCTATAAAAAAACGGTTTTTTTGCTGTTTGCGGTTGTTCAGGGTACAGTCTAAGATGACCTTATCCATCATTTCACAGGTATACAGATCGTGTGCCATGACAGGAACCACAGCCTGAAGACAAGTTGCGATGCTGCTAAAATGCGCAGCCACCATCACGCCTTCTTCAGGCTGTAAATCGTCTAATTTTAAGGTTATTTCCGTAGTAAAAGCAAGCGTTCCCTCACTTCCTGCAAGGAGCGAACAAAAATTGAAATCGGCATTATTTTCTGATTTAAAAACCTGGTTTTCTATTAGTTTATCCAGTGCATAACCGGTGTTTCTACGGTGTATTTCGGGTTTTGGAAACTCGTTTTTGATTTCCTGCTGAACAGTTTCCGGTTGAAGCAAATCAGCGATCTGATTATAGATTTTTCCTTCGAAGCTTTCAAGTTTCCGCTTGCGAGAAAATTCCTCATTGGACATAGCATGAAATTCCGCTTTGCTGCCATCACTGAGTATCGTTTTTAACGCGATGACCTTATCACGGGTCACGCCATATTTTATGGAAGTGGTGCCAGAGGAATTATTTCCTACCATTCCGCCCATCATACAGCGGTTTGACGTGGACGTATTGGGGCCAAAAAACAGACCAAAAGGTTCCAGATACCGGTTGAGTTCGTCGCGAATGACCCCTGGTTGCACAGTTACTGTTTTATTTTTTTCGTCCAGCGAAACAATCGAAGTAAAATGCCTCGAAACGTCCACCACAATACCTTCGCCCACACATTGCCCAGCAAGAGAAGTTCCTGCGGTACGTGGAATCAAAGAAGTGTTATGTTCACGTGCAAAATGAACGAGCTTTTGAATATCTTCAATCGTTTTTGGGAAGGCAACCGCAAGCGGAAGTTCCCGGTACACCGAAGCATCTGTAGCGTAAATATGTTGATGAAGGGTATCGGTAATAATGCTACCGTCAAAATGGGATTGCAGTTCTTTAAATTGGTCGTTGAGGTCAGGCTTCATGCACCAAAGGTACGCTTATGAAACTTTTTATTTGCAGTTGAAGATAATAAGGTTAACAAAAATTTAATGGTTTTAAACTGGTATTTTAAACCAATCACCCTTTAATTTGCCAGTTGAAATGGTTTGTATACGCTGAAAATTACTTGTTTTAAAGGTTTTTAATATGCAACAGACTAATTTACTAACTAAATAGAATCTATGAAAAAACTAGTTTTATCTTCAGTATTTATTATTTTGGCTTGCTTTTATGCAGAGGCCCAGGAAATTTCCAAAAACGCGCTAGGGGTTCGTTTTGGCGGAAGTAATGGGGTAGGGGCAGAAATTTCCTATCAGCGCGGACTCACAGAAAACCACCGTCTTGAGTTTGATCTGGGATGGCGTAATGATGATGATTTTGACGCCTTTAAACTTACTGGTCTGTACCAATGGGTATGGCATATTGACGGCGGCTTCAATTGGTTTGTTGGTGCTGGAGCAGGTATAGGAGCCGTAGATTATGGAAATGACTTTGATAAGAGTGATGGTAATGCCGACTTTTTTGCCTACGGTGCAGGAGATATTGGGATTGAATATAATTTTGATTTCCCACTTCTTATTGCTTTAGACTTTAGACCAGAAATAGGATTCAGCGATTTTAGCGATGATCTAGGATTTGATATCGCCTTGAGTGCACGGTATCAATTTTAATCTGGACAGATTAGAAGTTTATTTTTATACAACATTCTATCGAAAAACGCCATTTTTCAACCGAAAAATGGCGTTTTTGCTGTCAAAATCAGTTTAATTTACTTCGTTATTTTGAAAATGTTTTGTGCTTTATGATACACTTCCTCATACATCGGTACAATTTTATCTATATCAAATTGTTGCGCTTCATTTCTTGCTTGCGCTTTAAATCGCTGCAGCACGGCATCGTTTTTTAAGATGGAAATCGCATTTGCTGCCATACCATCTACATCACCAATTTCATTGAGAAAACCGGAAACCCCGTTCTTATTGACTTCACTGAGTCCGCCGGCATTTGTGGAAACCACGGGAACGCCCGCAGCCATTGCTTCGAGTGCGGCAAGGCCAAAACTTTCGGCTTTTGAAGGAAGCAAAAAGAGGTCAGAGAAACACAATATCTTATCTACTTCATTACTGTTTCCCAAGAAAACCACCTTTTTGGCAATTCCCAATTTTTCGCATAGAATTTCTGCTGGCTCGCGTTCCGGCCCTTCACCTACCATAATGAGTTTTGACGGAATATGCTCCTGGACCTGATAGAAAATCTTGATCACATCGGGAATACGCTTTACTTCCCTAAAATTACTGATGTGCGTGATGATACGTTCGTCATCATTTGCCATTAGTTCGCGCTGGCAATCCGTAAAAGCATCGCTTACACCTTTAAGGTCTATGAAATTGGGAATGACGTTTATTTTCTTCTTTATATCGAATAAACGCAACGTATCCTCTTTTAAACTGGTCGAAACGGAAGTTACCACATCACTTTTATTGATACTAAAGGTGACTGCTGGCTTATAAAAAGGGTGATTGCCCACGAGCGTTATATCGGTACCGTGCAACGTGGTGACCATGGGAATGGTAATGCCTTCCTGGCGCAGCATTTGTTTGACCATAAAACCCGCGTACGCGTGAGGTATCGCGTAATGCACATGCAGCACATCCAGTTTGTACGCGCGTATAACGGTCACTAATTTGCTAGAAAGTGCCAATTCGTACGGTTGATAATGAAACAGCGGATAATCGGGCACATTTACTTCGTGAAAAAATATGTTTTCATTGAGCAAGTCCAAACGTACCGGCTGTTTATAGGTAATAAAATGGACTTCATGGCCGCGCTTAGACAGTGCGATACCCAGTTCCGTGGCCACAACACCACTTCCACCGAAAGTGGGATAGCAAACAATAGCAATTTTCATATTGTAAAAGTACTAAATCCCTTGCATTGGGATGACCAAAATATTTAACGCTTTAAAGTAATTATGCAGTGTTTTTCTGGCTTATTAACGAAATCAATACATAGAGCAGAATAATTACGGGTATGGCGAGAAATTGAAGGCTAAAGAGCAAAATCACCGCAAGCAGTAAAAAACCGTACCTTATTTTATTTGCGGCCATTCCCCAGGTTTTGAATTTAAGGGCAAAAAGCTGAATTTCTGCATTAAGCAAAACGCAACATATAAGGGTAAGTGCAATCAGAAAATACGCGTTGGTCAGTAAATTTTCGACCAGCGCATTGGGTTGATACATCAGGATAAGCGGAAGGCTGATGATCAACAAGGCATTTGCCGGCGTGGGCAGGCCTATAAAGGATTCGCTCTGGCGCTCATCCACATTAAACTTCGCCAACCGGTACGCCGAGGCCAGCGTAATGGCAAAACCGAAAAAGGGCAAAATGGAGAGCGATTGCCAGTTAGTCTCGGCTACCCATTGGTTATGATTTCCCCAGGCGGTTGTGTTATTGAGGAGTTGAAACATGATAATGCCCGGAACGACACCGCTGGTAATCACATCTGCAAGTGAATCAAGTTGTAGTCCCACTTCGCTCTGCACATTTAGCTTACGCGCGAAAAAGCCATCAAAAAAATCGAAAAATATACCAATAAGCACCGCATAAGCCGCGATTTCCAGGGCATTGTTAGCAGCAAAATAAGTCCCTACCATTCCTGAAAAAAGGTTGCCCATGGTAAAGGCATTGGGAATGTAATTTTTTATATTCATAATAATGATTTTTGTAAAAATAGGAAACTCAGCCTTGCCTTAATGAACTTAAACAATAATGTATTTAAAATAAAGTTTACATTGTAAGCAAAATTGGACATATTTGTCCCAAAAACAAAGCGATTGAAGCGATTTTACCCAGCACTTTTTTTCTTTATGTTGAACGTTAGCGTGAACGCGCAGGCAGTGCGCAAATATTCTAATGAGTTTTTGAATATTGGGGTAGACGCCGCCGCGCTGGGCATGGGCAATGCTGTGGTCGCCGGTACCGGTGATGTAAATTCTGGTTATTGGAATCCAGCTGGGCTCGTCAATATTGAAGATAATGAGCTATCGCTCATGCATGCTAGTTATTTTGCCAATATCGCCCTTTATGATTACGTGGGTTTTGCAATGCCGTTGGACAAACAGAGCACAGTGGGTATTTCGTTGATCCGTTTTGGGGTGGATGATATTTTGAACACCACCCAACTTATTGATGCCAATGGAAATATAGACTACAACCGCATCAGCCTATTTTCTACGGCAGATTACGCGATGACATTTTCATACGCGCGGCGTTTACCATTGGATGGATTGGATTTTGGAGCAAATGCGAAAATAATTCGCCGTGTTATCGGTGATTTTGCCAGCGCTTGGGGTTTTGGTCTGGATTTTGGCATACAGTACCGCACCGGCGGCTGGGGTTTTGGCGCTATGGCACGTGATATTACCACTTCTGTAAACGCCTGGAGCATCGATGAAGATGAATTTGCCACCATTAAGGACGCTGTGGAAGGGCAGAACCAGGATCTTCCCGAAGCCACCGAAGTAACTTTGCCGAAACTACAGTTGGGCGTGCAGCACAAGTGGATCATCAGGTATGATTATTCTATTAAAGCAGAGGTAGACCTGCTTACGCGCTTTACGCAGACCAATGATATCATTTCCACTTCTGCCCTGAGCGCGAGCCCTGCTGCCGGACTGGAATTTGGTTATTCCGATTTGGTTTTTTTACGCGCTGGGGTCGGCAATTTTCAGAATATAACCCAGCTTGACGGAAATGAACGTTTAGGCTTTCAGCCGAATATAGGCGTAGGCTTTAATTACAAGGGCATTCATATAGATTACGCCCTGACTGACATTGGCGATCAGAGCGCCGCGATCTACAGCAATATTTTTTCGGTAAAATTGGACTGGGAGCTTTTTCGGTGAAAAGTTTTCAGTAGGCAGTTTTCAGTAGGCAGTTGCAGTTAGCAGTTTTCGGTGGGTAGTGGGCAGTGAGTAATCAACAGTTAGCAGTTTGTAGTAAAAAGAGAAAAGAGAAAAGAGAAAAGAGAAAAGAGAAAAGAGAAAAGAGAAAAGAGAAAAGAGAAAAGAGAAAAGAAAAAGTGAAATAATCGATAGTGAACAGTTGGCAGTCAACAATTATCAATGAGCAGTGAACAATTGTTAGCGGAAAGTGGACCGTTAGCAATCAACAATTATCAATGAACAATGAACATTTTCAGCGGAAAGTCAGTAGTTAACAGTGAATAAGTAACACAATTTAGGCTCGAACCTATAAAGTTGGTTTCACTCATATACTTCGATAAGCTCAGCACAGTGTCTTGCCGGTTGTCATTTAATATTTTCAGATTCTAAGTTTCATTTTTAATTTTTGTTTTTTTAATTTTCCTCTAAACTCTAAACTCTAAACTCTGAACTCTGAACCCTGAACCCTGAACTCTAAACTCTGAACTCTGAACTCTAAACTCTGAACTCTAAACTCTGAACTCTGAACCCTGAACTCTGAACCCTGAACCCTGAACTCTGAACCCTGAACTCTGAACCCTGAACCCTGAACTCAAAACTCTTCACTTAATAATTTGTACATTTACACCCATGGAATTCTCTTCAAAATTGCTGGAAAATGCCGTGTATGAGATGTCTCAACTTCCTGGGATCGGTAAGCGTACTGCGCTGCGGCTAGTGCTGCATCTCCTGCGCCAGCCGGAAGAGCAGACCGGTCATTTAACGAAAGCCCTGAACAAACTGCGCGGGGAGATAAAATTCTGTGCCAACTGTCATAATATTTCTGATACCGCACTTTGCGAGATCTGTGCAAACCCTAACCGGGACGCCACCATTGTGTGTGCGGTGGAAGATGTGCGTGATGTGATGGCGATAGAAAACACCAGTCAGTACTGTGGTCATTACCATGTGCTGGGCGGTAAAATATCCCCGCTTGATGGTATCGGTTCGCAGGATCTCAATATCGCCAGTCTGGTAGAAAAAGTAAAGACAGGTGCGGTGAGCGAGGTGATTTTTGCGCTCAGTTCAACTATGGAAGGTGATACGACCAATTTCTATATTTACCGTCAGCTTGAGGATTTACCGGTAAAAACCTCTACTATTGCACGCGGGATCGCCGTGGGCGACGAGCTGGAGTATGCAGATGAGGTCACATTGGGACGCAGCATACTCAACCGTATCCCTTTTGAGAATTCTTTAAAAAGCTAGTGCGTGCAACTTTCGGTAATTGTCTTAAATTATAATGTGCGCTATCATCTGGAGCTTTGTTTGCTTTCGGTGACACGTGCCATACGGCATCTCAAAGCGGAGATTATTGTAGTGGACAATGCTTCTTCAGACGATAGTTTGCAAATGATGGCAACGCGTTTTCCGCATCTTAAAGTCATTGCCAATACGGAAAATTTTGGCTTTTCCAAAGCAAATAACCTCGGAGTTAAAGAAGCCAGTGGTGAGTATGTGTGCATTTTAAACCCAGATACGGTGCTGCCGGAAAATTGCTTCGAGCAGTTGTTGGCTTTCGCCGAAAACAAAGAAAACCTGGGCGCTGTGGGGATACGATTAGTGGACGGCACCGGCACGTTTTTGCCAGAAAGTAAGCGTAACCTGCCCACGCCAAAAGTCGCCCTGGCAAAACTCTTACAAAATTCGAAGGCGTACTATGCCAGTGATTTATGTGAAGGCGATACCGGGAAAGTACAGATTCTTGTTGGTGCGTTCATGCTTTTAAAACGCAAAATTTACTCCGATCTAGGTGGTTTTGACGAAGATTATTTTATGTATGGGGAAGATATAGACCTTTCTTATAGACTGTTACAATCGGGATATGACAATTATTATTTCGGCCGCGTGTCGGCAATCCATTTTAAAGGGGAAAGTACATTGCGGGACAAAATTTACGCCACGCGTTTTTATGAAGCGATGGGCATTTTTTATAAAAAGCATTTTGGCGCCAAT
>JBDNGW010000229.1:0-3064 GCA_041689735.1 Leeuwenhoekiella sp.
ATCCCTTTAGGGACGGAGCAAGAACAAAATGCCGAAAATCAGATCATTTTTTCCCCGGCCCTAAAGGGAATAATCGGATTTTCTACGTTTGAACCAACTTGAAACATTCATGATTTCAATTTTAACAATAATAGCAACGCAATATTAAACTAGAGCCTTTATAATTTATAATTCATAATTTTTTATCTCCATCCATTTCCTTTTTTAAAATCCCGGCACGAATAAGGAGCACAACCCCGCTCAAGGCCAGGCCAATGCCAACTGTACCGCCAATGACCCAATAATACCAAGGGTTCGGGGCGTGTTTCCAATGGCCAGATTCCATCGCAAGACTTAAACCGGCGCCAAAAAGCAGTGCGCCAAAAAAACCATTGAGCCACCATTTTATCCGTTTGGAACGTGACATTTTATCTCCTTATCATTTTCCGAAGTAAGGCGGCACTGGTGCTTTTGCCATACAGTTTTTGATCGGGATCCATAATGTGTGTTTTGTTCAGATCGCCTATAAAAATAGCGTCAAAACCTATATCTTCTATCAGTTGGCGGGTTACTTCCTGCGCTTTGTTGCTCTGCGCTGCAAAGGGAATGGCAAGTTTGTCGCCATCGCCAAACGCGCGGTCTTTCAAATGTTCAGCATAAATGGTGTTAAAGGCTTTTGCGGTAAGCGCGGTACTGAATTTCATCGCGGTATATTCCGAGGCGTTGCTGTTGGAATCTTTTACATCCTGCGCCATTTTACCGTCACGTTCGGGATAGGGATTGGTCGCATCAATGAGCACTTTACCACCAAATTCGCCGGCATAAACTTCAGCTATTTCGTCAATGGCAGCGAATGGAACCGCAAGCAGATAAACATCGGCATTTGCTTCAAAAGCTTCGGCCACACTTACGGCTTTGGCTTTACCATTGGTCTGTCGCACAAGATTTTGAAGCTGCTCGGGATGCCGACTGCTGAACAATACTTCATGTCCCGCCTTTGCCCAGTGAAGGCCCAAATTGCCTCCTATGTTCCCACTTCCTATAATTGCTATTTTCATGTTCAAATTATTTATACTGTTATTATTATTACGATTAATAGATTATCAATATAATTTACAATAATTATATGGTAGAGTGAATTTCTCAGCGCATATTAAAACAATCGGCATTACCTTCTATTATCAATATACTGATAATTTTAATATAAAAGCTTCTCAATTTGATTGCTGAAAAGGCAGTTACGATTTTAATTTCCATTAGCATATATGTATTATGCCTCTAGTAGGCAATCTTTGGCCAAAAATAATCAAGTGATCTACATTTTAATTTAAACTTAAACCCAAAGTAATCCTATACCCAGCAGGCAATATCTCACCATCTATCAACCGGCTTCACTCCTTTGTCCTTTCTTCTCTGTTCTCTTTTCTTTTCTCTAATATTTCTTTTCTCTTCTCTCTTCTCTCTCCTCCATTTTCTAAGAAAGCCCTCAATCCAACCCAATCCACCAATGTTCAAATACTTGCTTGGTCAACTTAAGATCAACTTTTTCGCCAATTTTCGGGGTGAGCAATTGAAGTAAATCATCATCTTTATGCAATTCTGTAATACGTTTCAAAGGCTCATCCCATGCGTGATTGCCTAGGGCGAACTTTGAGGAATGTACCGGCAACAAGCGTTTTGCATTTAGGTCTTTCGCAGCCTGTAGCACTTCTTCGGGCTGCATATGAATGTATTTCCAATTGTCATTATATTGCCCGTTTTCGAGGATTACCAGATCAAAAGGTCCGAATTGTTCCCCTGTTTTCTTAAAATGAGTATCATAACCACTGTCGCCACCTATAAAAATCTGATAGGAAGGTGTTTTTAAAATAAAGGATGTCCAGAGCGTTCCATTTCGCTGAAAACGCCGTCCAGAAAAATGACGGGCAGGAATGGTATGCACTTCAAAGTCATTATCTAAAAATATTGTTTTGTTCCAATCGCGTTCTTCAATGAGCTCTTTTTTGAATCCCCAGTATAACAAATGAGCACTCACGCCAAGACCACAGATTACTTTTTTGATTTTTGGCTGCAGGGCGGTAAGCGTTTTATAGTCCATATGATCCCAATGATCATGGCTTATAAACAGATAATCTATCATGGGAATATCTTCTGGCGCATAAATATCACTTCCTTTAAATGATTTTATGGAAAATGGAACGGGAGAAGCCGACCCGCTAAAAACGGGATCAACCAGTATTTTTTTGCCGTCCAGTTGCATAAAATAGGAAGAATGTCCAAACCAGATTACAACATCTTCGGAAGGATCCAATTGGAATAAATCGGTTTTAATGGTCGGTAGCGCCGTTTTTGGCTTGCTGCGGTCACTTTTGTTGAATATAAAATTTTTTAAAACCGCTGCGTAACCCACACCTTCAGTCAGCGCAGGAGTTTTACTTAGATTTTGAAAAGCCGCTTTTTCCTTATCATAATGCGGGGATCCCTCTATATGTAAGAGATGTTTTCCAGATGGTTTTGTGCCAAATTTTGGTTGCATTAAAAAGACAATGACAAAAAGGACAAAAAGTCCAAGAATTAAAAGAATGATCATGATATTATCTTTCTAAATCAACGGTGTGAAAATTTCCATAGGAAAATTATATCGCGTTCATCATCTTATCTACAACGCGCAATGTCTTGTGTTAATATCTTGGCCGTCTTTGGTAAAATCCAGCAGGGATTTCTTTGGGTTTATGGCTGATTTCATCAAGATATTCAAGTTCCTATTCGCTGAATTGTACTTCGGTTGATTTCAGGTTATCTGTAAGCTATCTTTTGATTATACGGTTTTTCTGTGATTTTTTCAGATATTCTCTCAGGAAGGAGATTTATGGTTACTATAAAATGCACTTCTTTTTACATTATTTGTTTCAGTATATAAGCAATTCTTTTTAATCCATGACGCCTATATTTTTTTGAAAATAGCTATCGCGTAAAGATCATGATGCCAAAGTGATATCTTAAAAGATAAGACCAGTATTTCTTAAGATATCATATTTGAAATGTGTTAGTTTTTCAACAACCTTGAATTTAAAACACAGCGCAA
>JBDNGW010000230.1:0-7092 GCA_041689735.1 Leeuwenhoekiella sp.
AACAAAATGCCGAAAATCAGATCATTTTTTCCCCGGCCCTAAAGGGAATAATCGGATTTTCTACGTTTGAACCAACTTGAAACATTCATGATTTCAATTTTAACAATAATAGCAACGCTACATTAAACTAGAGCCTTTTTCTATAAAAAGAGAGCCTGAAAGATACCTTGCATTACATGTTGGCTTATCCTAGATCTAACCCTTATACCGAATTTCCAGATTTTATATCGAAAAAGGCCATTTTTTAGGTGTTTTATCCTGATTTTTGGGAGATTTCGTGTCGGCAAATGCACGTTTGTTAAAAACAAGAAGTAGGCCCACCCCCGTACTTATTGCCGTATCTGCAATATTGAATACCGCATTGAAAAACGTAAAGTAATCTCCTCCCCATATGGGCAGCCATTCGGGCAAATAGCCCTTCCAAAGTGGGAAATATAACATATCTACCACCTTACCGTGCAAGAAAGTGCCATAACCACCATTTTCTGGCATAAAAGTGGCCACTTGCCCCAAGCTACTTTCAAAAAAGAGACCGTAAAAAACAGAATCTATAATATTGCCGAAAGCACCGGCAAAGATCATGGCAATTGCAACGATAAGGATTTTTGAAGCGTTGTTTTTTACAGCGTCATAAAGCCAATATCCAATAAGTGGGAGAATACCGATACGGAAAAGTGTGAGAATGATTTTGCCATAGTTGCCAGGAATTTTTGTGCCCCAGGCCATGCCTTCGTTCTCCACAAATAGTATCTTGAACCAGCTGGCAATAACGTATTCATCATTAAGCTGAAAATGCGTTTTGATATATATCTTGCTAATCTGGTCGATGATTAGGATCAGAATAATGATCCCAACGGCTTTTTTTAATGACATGAATATTTTTTGATCTGCAGCAAAAATAGGATAATTATTCAGATTGGGTGACCGTAATATTACCGGCAATAGTCTTTAGTTCTAAATGATGACCGCCCAAAGCCATACTTTTTATATTTTCTTTACCATGGCGGGAGCTCGCATCAATTATACAATTTTGAGTATTAACATTGATATTGCCACTACGTGTATTTATCGTCCCGCTACCACGGAAATGATCAAGCCGGCAGTCACTGCGGCCCAGGTTAAGCTCAATGTGACCATAAACGCCTTGCATTTTTACCGCCGCCAGTGATGAGTCTACCCAAAATTCGAGACCTTCGGGCATGGTAATGTTTAAAACGACAGACATCACTTTATGTGCCGCCAGTTTATCGTCCCTATCCTTAAAAAAGGGACTACGCGTAACGCTGATCTCGAGAATTCCATTTTCTAAAGCGCTGGCAATAGCCATAGTCTCAAAAGTTTCTCCCGAAATTTCAGATTTTATGGTGATTTTGTCTGTTTTTGTGGTAAAAACGCCAATTTTAAAAATCTGATCTGAAGTAATAAGAATCCCTTTGATCCCTTTTCCTTCCATGATTTCTTGTACGTTTTTCTGACCATAAAAAAGGATAGAGCACATAAGCGCGGCGAAAACCAATACATTGCGAACCTGCATTATAATATAATTAAATATAAAACGCTCCAAAAATTAAAGAGCGTTCAAATTTATTATGATTACTGCATGTTTTTTGCCTCAATGCTCAACGTTGCATGTGGAACAAGCTTTAAGCGTTCTTTAGCGATACGCTTACCGGTCACGCGGCAAATACCATAGGTTTTGTTCTGGATGCGTACCAGTGCATTTTTAAGGTCCCTAATAAATTTTTCCTGGCGTATCGCAAGGGCAGAGTTTGCCTCTTTGCTCATGGTCTCGCTGCCTTCTTCAAAAGCTTTAAAGGTAGGACTGGTATCGTCTGTACCGTTGTTGCCATTGTTCATGTACGCGCTTTTTATCAAGTCAAGGTCATTCTGTGACTTGTTTATTTTTTGCTGTATAAGGATTTTAAATTCCTCCAGCTCAGCATCTGTAAAGCGTTCTTTAGTATTAGTGTCTGTAGTCATATCTAGTTGTGTTTTGTGATAGACAGCTGTGTTGCCACGTTGTCAAATTCAATATCTATACCGTTATTTAATTCGTTTACCAGATCGAGGCTGTCGGCAAGCGTTTCATTTTTAATGTATTCCATGTACTGCGCAACGGCCTGCTCGACTTTGCCATCATGCTGTAATTTAATGTCAATCTTATCTGTAACCTCAAAACCGGAATCCTTGCGCAGGTTCTGTATACGGTTTACAAGTTCTCGCGCAACGCCTTCATTTTTAAGACTTTCATTAAGGGTTACGTCAAGGGCAACAGTAATAGAGCCACTGCTGGCAACAAGCCATCCTTCAATATCCTGGGATATGATTTCTACGTCTTTGGCAGTCAAAGTAACACTTTTTCCATTAAGGGCAAGTATGATTTCGCCATCATTCTCGATTTTGGCGATATCCTGCGCATTCAGGGTATTTATTTGACTGGCGATCTGCTTCATATCCTTTCCAAAACGTGGTCCCAAGGTTTTAAAATTGGGCTTTATGGTCTTCACTAAAATACCTGAAGCATCATCGATGAGTTCCACTTCCTTCACATTCACCTCAGATTTTATGAGTTCCTGAACAGCAAGGATTTCCTCACCTTGTTCTTTATTCAGAATTGGGATCATAATACGTTGCAAAGGTTGCCGAACTTTGATTTTTTCTTTTGCCCGAAGCGAAAGCACCAATGAAGAAATAGTCTGTGCTTTTTGCATTTTACGCTCGAGAGCGGGATCTATAAATGCAGCATCACTTACCGGAAAGTCGGCAAGGTGCACACTTTCCGAAGTTTCTCTACCAGTAACTGTATTGAGGTCACCATAAAGCCTGTCCATAAAAAACGGAGCGACCGGAGCAGCAAGTTTGGCAATGGTTTCCAGGCAAGTGTACAGGGTCTGGTACGCCGAAATTTTATCTGGACCGTAATCGCCTTTCCAGAAACGTCTTCTGCTCAAACGTACAAACCAGTTGCTCAGATTTTCCTGCACAAAGTCAGAAATGGCGCGGGTTGCTTTGGTAGGTTCGTAATCGGTATAAAAGGCGTCCACATTCGCGATCAGCGTATGCAGTTCAGACAAGACCCAGCGGTCTATTTCCGGACGGTCTTCTAGTGCGACTTCCGCTTCAGCGTAGGTAAACTGATCTAAATTAGCGTAAAGAACAAAAAACGAATACGTATTATAAAGCGTTCCGAAAAATTTGCGTTGTACTTCGGAAATGCCGTCCAGATCAAATTTCAGGTTGTCCCACGGATTGGCATTGCTGATCATGTACCAGCGCGTAGCATCGGCACCAAAGGTGTCCAATGTTGTAAATGGGTCTACCGCATTGCCCAATCTTTTTGACATTTTCTGGCCGTTTTTATCCAAAACCAGTCCGTTGGAAACCACGTTTTTATAGGCCACATCATCAAAGATCATGGTAGCAATGGCGTGCAGGGTATAAAACCACCCACGGGTCTGATCAACACCTTCCGCGATAAAGTCCGCTTTGAATGGACTTTTCTCATTGGCAGTTTGCTCCCCCTTTGGGGGCTGGGGGGCCGGGGCTTTTTCAAATGGATAATGCCATTGCGCATAGGGCATTGAACCCGAATCAAACCAAACGTCTATAAGATCGGCCTCGCGTTGCATGGGTTTTCCGCTGGGCGAAACCAGAACGATCCCGTCAACAATGTTCTTGTGCAGGTCAATCTGGTCATAATTGGCCTCGCTCATATCGCCTGGTTTAAAGCCCGAAAATATATTCTCGTCCATCACACCCGCTTCCACCGCTTTTTTCATTTCCGCCTGTAGTTCTTCCACCGAACCTATAAAAAGTTCCTCTTTGCCATCTTCGCTACGCCAGATCGGCAATGGGATTCCCCAATAACGCGAACGGGAAAGGTTCCAGTCGTTTGCATTGGCCAGCCAGTTGCCAAAACGGCCTTCACCGGTAGCTTTTGGCTTCCAGTTAATGGTGGTATTGAGTTCGTACATACGGTCGCGCACATCAGTGACCTTGATAAACCAGGAATCTAGCGGATAGTAAAGTATCGGCTTGTCGGTACGCCAGCAATTGGGATAGCTGTGCGTATATTTTTCAACCTTAAAGGCTCTGTTTTCTTCCTTTAATTTCAGCGAAATGCGCTTGTCCACATTAAGATATTCATCCAGATTGGGGATGATGTCTTTTAATAGTTTTTGTTGCTTTTTTAGCTCGGTTTCCTTTTCGGCATCGGTAAGGTATTCTTCCTTTACATATTCCCCGGCAAGGCCATACAGGTCATCCTTTAATTCTTTCCGGAACCTGCCCTGAAGATCCACCAGCGGAACCAGGTCATAATTTTCGTCCATTACGAGCATCGGCGGCACTTCGGGCGAAGCCTGTTTGGCCACCAGCGCATCGTCTGCGCCAAAGGTGGGCGAGGTATGCACGATCCCGGTACCATCTTCGGTGGTCACAAAATCACCGGCGATAACTCGATATGCATTTTCTGGGTTGTTGTGCGGTTTTACATAGTCAAGCACCGGTTCATAACGCAATTCCAACAGATCACTTCCTTTACATTCACCCATGATCTGATAGGGGATAATTTTACTTTTTTCGGTGAAATTCTCAAAGTCGCCTTCGCTTTCTGCTTTGAAAAATTTCTTCCCAAATTCTTTTTCCACCAAAGCCTTTGCAATCACCACATTTATAGGCTTAAAAGTATATTGATTAAAGGTTCTCACTAATACATAATCAATATTCTTCCCCACCGTAAGCGCCGTGTTTGACGGGAGCGTCCAAGGGGTTGTCGTCCAGGCGAGGAAAAAGCACTCAGCCCCCCCCGCCCCCAATGGGGGAGCTTCTAAATCGAACGCATCATAGAGGTTGCGTGGTGTTCCCCCTTCGGGGGTTAGGGGGCTAGGGGATAGGGGGAACTGCGCCGTCACCGAAGTATCGGTCACATCCTGATAGGTTCCGGGCTGATTGAGTTCGTGCGAACTTAAACCTGTTCCGGCCTTTGGGGAATACGGCTGTATGGTGTAGCCTTTGTAGATGAGGCCTTTGTCATAAATCTCTTTGAGCAGGTACCATACCGTCTCCATATATTTGGGTTTATAGGTGATATATGGATCCTCCATATCTACCCAATAACCCATTTGCTCGGTGAGCTTGTTCCACACATCGGTGTAGCGCATTACTGCGTTGCGACAGGCCTCATTGTAGTCTTCTACGCTTATTTTAACGCCAATGTCCTCTTTGGTAATGCCCAGCTCTTTTTCCACTCCCAACTCTATGGGAAGCCCATGGGTATCCCAACCCGCTTTGCGCTTTACCTGAAAGCCTTTCTGGGTTTTAAAACGGCAAAAAATGTCCTTAATGGCACGCGCCATTACGTGGTGAATTCCGGGCATTCCATTTGCGGAAGGCGGTCCTTCAAAAAAGATAAAAGGCTCGGCACCTTCACGGGTGGTTACACTTTTTTCAAATATGTCGTTTTCTTTCCAAAATACGCCTATTTCTTCGGCTATTTTTGGAAGGTCAAGACCTTTGTATTCAGCGAACTTCTTGCTCATTTTGCGCGTTTTCTAATAAGGTGGCAAAATTACGGATTTTTGACCTAAAAAGAGTGTTTTATTGGGAAAGGAATGGCAATCGAATATTCGCAGGTTAGAAGGGATATTTCGCAAACGTCAAATTTATTGAATCAGGACTATGGAAACATTTAAATTAAAGGATAGCACTTATCCTTTCAAAATTTTGTATTTTTACTAAATTAAGTCTGCAAAACACGAAAGTCGAATTCAAGTCGTTATTTCAAATTAATTTGAAATTAGTGTTTTAGTGGGCTTATTTTATTTTTGACAGTTAATGGATTTTTCTTATTGTCATAATAATTTTTCCATTCATTATAATTTTCAGTGTCATATAGATTTACAACTATCTTTATTTGATCGCAGAGAAAATTATAGTACCGTATTTCACCGCGCTCAAAAACACGTTGAACAGTCCAACAGAAATAATTGGCCAGATTCAGCAAGGGGTCTTTTGTTGGTTAATTTACATTGAAAACAACGTTGGTTTTTATTGCTGCGCTATCATTACTATTTGCAAACCGCTGTTTCGCCTTACGAAAAGCTAGCTCCAAATTATGATTTTTTGTGCTTTTGCCACGTTCTGAAATATGCATTACTAATTTATCGTGCCTAGAAAGTTTGTTTTTTAGTAAATGAGACAATAAATCTGCATAAAAATACTCCTCTTTCCCTTTGTGTTTCGTTTCATATCGCTCCACATTTTTCCGCCCCACAACCGCCTCAAAACTGCAATTGATCGTTTTCATTAAATCGAACATCTCTTTTCTGATTTCTGGTAAATCATCAGTAGCATGTAAGTAATATCCTGTTTTATCTATTTTTTTGAGCACGCTTGGAACTTGATAAAAAGGCTCAAGCATTATTTTTTGCTGTAACCTATCAATCTTTTCCCGTACTTGATCTAATGGATCTTTAACCTTAACCAATCCAAGAATATAAACATTTGAAACACCATCGGTACCTATAATGTTTTTCTTCCCCTTACCATAAAATGTAGTATCTCCAGCTTCATCTAAAAAGCGGTGATACTCTTTTAACTCCGTATTTTTCATGTTTAAATTTTAGGAAGTTTGGAATTTCACATAATCTACTAATAAAAAATAGGCACGAAAATTTTTAATAAATCTATTTATGCTTGTCCGTTCAAACACTTAAGGTAGGTTGTTGTCATCCTGAGCCCTTCGACTTTGCTCAGGATAAACTAAAGTCAAAGGATGGACTAAAAGCATCTCGACTGCGCCTGCCTTTACCGGTGGGCAGGCTCGATGTGACATAAAACACATAATATTTCGAGTTTAGGCAGGTTTACGGATATACAAATCAATTTTTAATTTAAAAAAACAGTTCAACTTTTTTGTCTACCCGGTTCCTCTTTTTTTATTATAAAATAAATTGACTTAGGCACATAGCTATTAATTGTAATCCCTGTAATCATAGGTGTTCCGGGTTTTAAAAAGTTGGGCTCAACTCCTATAGTTACAGATATAATGAGCTCATATATCCTAAGTCACTGAGGCCTTGAAAGATGATT
>JBDNGW010000231.1:0-3126 GCA_041689735.1 Leeuwenhoekiella sp.
AACTCGTTTTTGATGTCTACAAACCAGAACTGGAAAAAGTAAAGGAAATGATCAAAACCGAAATGGAACAGGCATATACCCTGGACGTTCCGTTAGATGTGGAAGTAGGTGTTGGAGAAAATTGGCTAGAAGCGCATTGAGTGGATTAGCGGATTGGAGGATTAAAATGTCAGTTTTTGATGATTGATTACAATATATTCGTAAATAATCATAATAAAATATGTAATGCATTTTATGTCATATTCAATCTGCCTTTGACGGCAGGAAGGCGCAGTCAAGATGCTTTTTTGCGTATTGAATGATTTTGGTTTATTTTGAGTAAAGTTGAAAGGCTCAGGAATACAAAATCAAATTGAGGTGTTGAAGCGTATAATCATTGAGTCCACTCCGAAAAGTCCAATTCTTGGAAAACCGGATCAAATAAGAACTTTTGATATATTTTATCCTATTAAAATTCAGTTGATTACAATTACGAGATTGATCCTTTTTAAGACGATTCAGCACGTTTTATAGTATTCGGAGTGGACTCATCATTTAAATTTTAAAATTATGGTTATTGAATTCTTAAATGAATGCTGAAGCCATATCGAAACCATATTTTACTCTGACAACAATTTGATCCTTAAAGGGCAATAGATAGTTTCATACTTTAATATCGACAAGAATGATGTTTAGTAGTTCCTCCCCTTATTTTCAAGGGGAGGTGCCGATAGGCGGAGGGGTTTTCCTTGCTTTCAATAGAAAATAACATATTTAAACTACTGACTTACATAATTTTATTTCTAATGCAACTATGCATTTAACTACTGACCTTTATTATTCTTGTTATAAAATCCAAAAAAAGTCAGTGGAATGCCCGTATTTGGAAAGGTCAATTTTGCTCTTCCGAATATTAAACCGCAAAATTTTAAATTGTGCATAAGAAGGAACATTTAGGAATACGCGTGGATGACAATCTCAATAAAGAAGCATTCTTAAATCATATATTCAATGGCGGAAATAAGCAGGAGCTGGCTCAATTTAACGAGCGGAATGGCGCCCTGTTTTCAGACTTGGCGATTGCAAGGGTTCATGAAGAAGAGCGGCGTTATGACAAAATGCTTGTCGCAGAGCGGAAACTGGCTACCTATTCTTCCGGAGAGCGGAAAAAAATGTACATAGATCATATTCTAAAAGAAAATCCTGATTTTATCGTGCTAGACAATCCATTGGATCATTTAGATCAAAAATCGCGTGTTGCCTTTACAGAACGACTGGAAGAAATCGCAAAGACGAAAATTTTGATTCAGTTGGCTAATCGTGCTTCAGATTTTCTACCCTTTATCAAAAAGAGGTTTGAACTGCAAGAAAATCCGTTCCTTTTAAATCTTATTTCGAATACGCCAAAAACAGATGATTCGGCTATAAATCAGCTCAATCTACCCAAAACCGGCCAAAATACATCCAAATATGAGGACGAACTCATTAGAATGGAAAATGTAAATGTCAGCTATGACGGTCAGCCCATCGTAAAAGACATTTCGTGGACGATCAAATCTGGTGATTTCTGGCAATTGGTTGGGCCAAATGGTTCGGGCAAAAGCACGTTGTTATCACTTATAAACGGTGATAGCACCAAAGGTTATGGGCAGGAACTTTATCTCTTTGGCCATAAGAAAGGAAGTGGGGAAAGCATCTGGGAAACCAAGCAGAAAATAGGATATTTTGCCCCAAATATGACCGAACTTTTTCAACGCAACAACACATTGCTGGAAATGCTGCTGTCGGGATATTACGATTCAATCGGACTATACGACACCCCGTCCACCCTGCAGCGTAAAGAGGCCACTGAATGGCTTCAACTGGCAAATCTCTTGGCGCTAAAAAACACTAATTTTAATAAACTATCGCCTGGCCAACAGCGCTTGGGGCTAATTTTGCGTGCCGTGGTCAAGAACCCGCCGCTGCTTATTCTTGATGAACCCACCGAAGGCCTGGATGATGCTGGCGCGCAGTTGGTCATTGAATTGGTCAATAGGTTACATGATCGGTCTGCACTGGCGATTGTATTTGTTTCGCACCGGGTGGAAAAAGGACTTGATCCAGAAATGATTTTTGAATTGACGTCTTCTTCGGAAGGTTCTACTGGGAAAATCATTTTCAAATAGAGAAAAACTTACCGGAAAAATATCTTTTTTAGCTGAAAAATGGATCAGTTAGATGTATTCTTCAATCAAAGGGCGACTAGCACGATCAATTGCCGAAAACACATTACATATAATATTAGGTTTCCCTATAATCGAAACAATTGGATAAAAACAAAGGTTTGTTCATGAGAATCTAGTTTTTACAATTATTCCTAATTTTCATTGGCACACTTATTCAAAGATTTATGAGCCATAAAGCCCTTAGACGGGCTTAGAATGCGTTTTGAAAAAGTAGTGTCAGAAAAATGCAAATTGAATTCGTGGCACCCACGCTCGTCCAATACCTAAATTCTTTTTAAGATAAAGCCTTACGTTAGTAGGCTTTATCAGTATATTTACATCAAACAAGCATAAAATGGGAACACTAAAGATCCATACTGAAGACAGGCAACAGCTTAAAACAGTTAAAGCATTCCTAAAGGCCCAGAAAATTCCTTTTGAGGCCTTTGAAGAAAGCCCATATGACGCAAAATTCGTGGCCGAAATCAAAGAAAGCGAACAGCAAATGATGGAAGGGAAAAAAACCAGGATACAAGGAGAAAAAGTGCTGAAAAAACTCTTAGCGTTAGAATAGTGGGATATACAGTTGATTTTTCTGAAAGAGCAAAAGAAAACTTAGAAATACTTAAAAAAACTGGAGACAAAGCTGTAATGAAGAAAATACTCAGGTTGATTCAGGATATCGAGAAAAATCCCTTTGAAGGAATTGGAAAACCAGAAGCTCTGAAATATGATTTATCCGGTTATTGGTCCCGAAGGATCAATCGGGAACACCGAATGGTATACAAAGTTACCGATAAAAACGTCATAGAGATATATTCTTTAAAAGGTCATTATTAAGGCCATTATTGTAAGACAGGACTTTAACAAAATGACAAATAGGGCAGCGCTATATCAAAACTGTCAAAAGCCAACGGCCTGTGATTGAATTAGAGCTTAG
>JBDNGW010000232.1:0-4914 GCA_041689735.1 Leeuwenhoekiella sp.
AAAAAAAATAAATGCGTGGCATTCGACAATTCGGTCAATTGGCCGTTTTTCGGAATAACTTTTGAAGTACTGGTTTAAAAATTCAGATCAAATGAAAACATTTTATATTCTTATCCTTGCTTTTTTATTGGTGCAGACACTTCCAGCCCAAAGCAAGATCAACTGGTTAAGCATGAATGAAGCGCTTGCCGCCCAACAGGAAAATCCCAAAAAGATTTTTATGGATGCGTATACAGACTGGTGTGGTCCCTGTAAATTATTGGATAAAAACACTTTTTCCAATGATGATGTAGCCGCGTATATAAATGAACATTATTATCCAGTAAAATTCAATGCTGAAGGCACGGAGGAGATCACATATAAGGATTTTAAGTATACAAATCCAAATCATGATCCTAATAGCAAAGGCCGAAACAGTCAGCATTTTTTAGCGCATGCACTGAAAATAAACGCTTATCCCATGATGGTTTTCTTTAATGAAAACGGAGATTTGATCCAGCCTGTTGCGGGCTATCATACACCAAAACAACTGGAGCTTTTCTTGAAAATGGTAGCGACAGATGCATATAAAGATATTTTAACTGCGGAAGCCTGGGAGGAATACCAGGAGAATTTTGTAAGTACCTTTGAGAAATAGAACTATTTTAATATATCGTTGATACTGGATGGTTTTACTGCTTAATCGATAGAATTTACTGAAATTATGACGTCTCTTCGAGTGTCCCGTTCCGATTGTTATCGGGATCGTCGGGATGTGTTGATAAGTCTGGATGTTCACCATTTTGATAGACATAAAAGGCTTCTCGATACGTCATTTCCCTCCGCTATCGCTACAGAAAATACCTACTCGAAGTGACACTAATTAATCATCAAAGTTCGTATAAACTAGAACTACCTATCCTGAACGCTCCCTTTTCATACGTGCTGTGAAAAGGGATTTTTAATTTCAAACAAGTCATTTTCCAGCGGTTTGCGTAACTTTTGTAATTACTCCCGTCAGCGATAATCTGAGCCTGTGGAAATCTGTTGAGCAGCCGTTCCAGATTAATTTTCGGCGACTGCCGAAGTAGAATGTAAACGGGATCGATGCCTTCAATCTTATATATTCCCAGACTGTCAACAACCAGAAGCTCTTTTTTATTAACGATAAAATAATTATGGAAGGCTTCTTTTTTTATAATCTCTAAAGGCACATTTTCACGGAATAGATTTACAATGTTCGCCGCGTTTTGTTGATCGCCATACACCCACAACCGACTGTCATTTTGCCGCACCATAAGGCTACTTCGGTATTTATGTAGTATGTAGAATTCTTCCGTACCGGAGACTTTTTTGCTGAATAAATTGAAGTATATCATCAGCAGAATTGTGCTCAGCAGGGTCATAATCCGCTTATAATTTAGTTTTTTCAGTAGCATTCCTGAGCTTGCTATCAGCGCATAGTAGATCAAAAGCAGCGCAAGACTGAAGTAAATATGTTTGATCACCAAATTCTCAAAACCGGCCATCCAAAAAATAAAATCATTGAGCAAAGCGATCAATAAATCATATAGCTTGGCCACAAAACCGGGCAAAATCCCCGATCCTGCCAATAACAAAATTAAAATTCCTGCCCCCAGCACGATTCCCAAAACGGGGATCACGACCATATTGGCCACAAAAAACAAACTTGAAAACTGATGAAAATAGAACAAACTTAGGGGCATCACGCCCAACTGTGCGGTAAGTGTTACCGTAAAAATCCCCCAGAAGTATCGTAAAATCCGGTTTTTTGGCTCCCAGATCGCAAATAAAACCGGTTGTAACCACAATATGAAAAACACGGCCGCATAACTGAGCTGAAAACCCACTTGATGTAACAAGGAAGGATCGATAAGGAGCAACACCAGCGCCGAGACCACCAGACCGTTCATGCCACCACTTTTTCGGTGGGTGGAAAGACCTATCTGTAAAAAACTGAACATGGTCGCGGCACGTAATACGGAAGGGGAAAGTCCAGCAATGAGGGCAAAACCCCAGATGCCCAAAATGACCAGTACGCTCCGCAGTATACGCATGGAACGCGAATTTCCCAGCGGTTTAAAAAGTAACTGCATGAGCAATAGCACAATGCCCACATGCAATCCTGAAATGGCAAGAATATGGATGACCCCGGCGTCTATATAATGCTGCCGTGTTTCCGAGCTTAGCTGTTGCCGCTGTCCCAAAAGCAGTGCATTGATCACGCCCCATTCGCGCGGTGCAAAATCATACTTTGACAAGCGCGCCTGAAGAAATAAACGGATGCGCGCCGCAATGCCCTGAGCAGATTTTATGTGTCGATCAATTAATAATAATTCCTCTTTCTGCGCGTAGATCTGAGCGTGAATGCCCAGATTTGCCAAATAGTTGGCATAATCAAATTGATACGGATTACGCGGAGAACGAACTTTTTTAATTGTACTGCGTACCGTGTAAAGATCGTCTACCCGTAGCGTATTACCGTTTTTATTGTTTACGCTGTCGCGCGGAATATTGATAAGTATACGGCCACTGGCTTGTTGATCGTTTACCTGTCGCACATCGCCAATATAGCGCGTCGCATAGGGATTGGGTTTCAGCACTTCCCTGATGGTAATAGATAGCTGTGCGCCGAAAGTGTCGTGGTTATTGAAATGAAGCGCGTCGTTCAATGGATCGCTAATTGTTGTGGTAAGCAATCCAAGGCCAATGAAAGCAAGATAAAACGGTAGACTCAGCCAGAAATTCTTCCGTTTACGGAATAAAAAGTGCAAAATAAGGGCTAAAAACGTCAATATTGAGGCAATAATGACACTTTCCGCCAGCGGAATGTTTAGTACTTGCTGTAGAACAATGCCCAATATTAGGCATAAAAGTAGATTGAAAAGAGGATGGTTAAAACCTTTCATTGTAATGGAAGTAAAATTCCTTTCTACAATAATAGTCAAAAAATCAGTCGATTAGATGATTCTTCGGGCTTCTATATAGGCTCGTTTCCAATAGTTTTCGTCCAGTGAAGAGATAATCACGCCCCGCGATGTAGTGGAGTGAATAAAAAGAACCGCGCCCGGCCTGATGTCAACTACAAGTCCCACATGGTTTATGCGCTTGCTGTGGTCTGTTTTAAAAAAGAGCAGATCGCCTATGGTCACCTCACGGTTTTTGATACTTTGGCCTTCGCGGGCCATATTTCGGCTTACACGCGGCAATGCGATCTGCTCACTTTGAAAAGCAATGTAGACCAGCCCACTACAATCCATTCCTTTACGGGTGGTGCCGCCCCATTTATAGCGCGTTCCTTCATAGGTGAGCGCGTCATTCACGATGTTCACTACGCGTTTATCGGCTGGTATTTCATAATATTTTGTTTCAACGGTTTCATGGGAATTTCTAGCAGATTTTGTGCTTCCGCAGGAAACCAGCAAACAACTTAGACCTATAAAAAAAAGCAGTTTTTGCATACAGTGATTTTTACTCGGTTTTGATCGATTTTACGATGAGTTCAGCAGTTTTTTTACTCGCTCCCACACCGCCCAGTTTTTTTTCGAGGGTATAATAATCTTCAAATAGACGTTTTCGGGTTTCGTCTTCCAGAATTTTAGTTAATTCCTGTTTTAGGTTTTTACTGTTGAATTCATTCTGGATCAACTCTTTGACCACTTCCCGATCCATAATCAGGTTGACCAGCGAAATATAGTTAAGCTTGATCAATCGTTTTGCGATCTCATAAGAAACCCTTCCGCCCTTATAGCAAACTACCGCGGGCACTTTAAAGAGCGCGGTTTCCAGTGTTGCCGTTCCCGAAGTTACCAGTGCGGCAGTCGCCATGCTCAGTATATCATATGTTTTGTTCATTACCAGATGCACCTGTTTTTTTTGAAGGTAAGGAGCGTAAAATGCGGCATCCTGACTGGGCGCGCCGGCGATAATAAATTGGTATTGCGGAAAATCATCAATAATGCTCAGCATGATTTTCAGCATCTTTTGAATTTCCTGTTTTCGGCTGCCCGGAAGCAGGGCGATGATGTCCCTATTGTCCAAGGTATGGTCTTTTCTAAAATTTTGCGGTACGGGCTGTTTTCTGCCATAAATGGCATCTATAAGTGGATGGCCCACAAAGTGAACGGGGAAATTATGTTTCTTTTCGTAGAAATCCTTCTCAAAAGGCAGGATAACGTACATGGCATCAATGTCGCGTTTTATCTCCTTAATCCGTTTTTCGTTCCAGGCCCAGATCTGCGGGGAGATATAATACTGGTTGTTGTAGCCTTTATTACGGGCCCATTTCGCTATGCGGAAATTAAACCCGGGATAGTCCACATAAATGATCACATCTGGATTGAATTGCATAATATCCTTTTTACAAAAAGAAAGGTTTTTGAAAATGGTAGGTAGGTTCTTCACCACTTCCAGAAAGCCCATAAAGGCGAGATCGCGGTAATGTTTTACCAATGTACCGCCCACTTGCTGCATAAGATCACCGCCCCAGAACCTGATAATGGCCTGTGGGTCTTCGGTATAAATTTCTTTCATGAGATTAGAAGCGTGCAGGTCACCGCTGGCCTCACCAGCAATTATATAGTATTTCAATGGTTTAAGTTAAAAAGCCCCCGAGCCCCCGAGCCCCTGCCTTACCGGCAGGCAGGCCCAAAGGGGGAATCAGCTACTTACGTGTTACGTATTTATTAAAATTATTTTCGAAGAAACTCTCAAATTTTTTAAAAAGTTCTCTATATCATTAAAAATTGTATATTTTTTAAAAGTGGGCGTTATTGAAATGTAATTGTTTCCGCTTTGAGCGGAAAAATAAGCGTTATTCAGTTTTTGGTCTCCAGTCTCCAGCTTTCAATACCTGTAAGAGATTTATTTCTTTGGCTTGCCAAAAATAGAAAATGGTATTTTATTCATATTTCA
>JBDNGW010000233.1:0-2854 GCA_041689735.1 Leeuwenhoekiella sp.
GATGCGAATTCTCCCAGATGTCGAATTACTAAGCGTAGCAACGCCTGATGAACAAATTAATGGTGATCATTTTGTCAAATATAATTTTGGCGAATTTTATAATCTGGATAGAGGAAGTGAAAGCACTTTAGTTCTTCCTGAATCTTATCAGAAAGAGGGTGATATTGAAGTTATCAAAAATGCCAATTTAATTGAAATGCATTTTGATAAACCAGGAAAAGCGGGAATCAAGCTCATGACACCTCTTAAAAACCAAAATGTTTATACAATCTCCTTTTTAGTTAAAGGAGAAATTCCGCTAGCCCTTAAACTCTACCGGATAAAAAATGACGAGTTACAACAAGAACTTGAGCACGGAATTAAGTACATTGATAACTTTCCGGTAGCTAACGATAACTGGACGCCATTCAAGGGAAGTGTGTTGGTTCCTTATATCGAAAACGATAGCGTTATGCTCTTTTTGGGTAAAACGAACGATAAAATTGGGAATATCTTCATTAAAAACCTTAGGATCGTAGAGCATCTACCCTTTAAACAAGCATATAATAAACGGGCCCCTTGGGCAGGCCGTAGAAAAGGTTACCTATGTATTCTTAGAGCCCTGGAAAAGCCAGAAAGATTATAAAATCGCAACACAAATCCGCCTCGCCGAAGGAATGGGCTTTGAGGGAAGTAACGTGGAAAAAATGCTGTATGCAAATTTTCAAATGATGACCTGGATTACTTCGGTAGATGATTTCACGCCTTTCAATGTGCCCAATATGAATTACTCACCCGATATGTACAATCGGGATTCATTCTGGTCGGTCATTTCTACCTATAATAAAAAACTCAATCTTTCTATATGGGATCAATGGGCCAAAACACAGACTCCAAGGGGAGCAATTGGGACTATTATTACTCCATATATGGGTTCTATTGAAGCTAAGGATAATGAGGCTACAATAGAATGGCTCTTATGGGCATTGCTTAACAAACGACGTTTTGGAGCTACGCTTCCGCAGGAAAAAATTCAGCTAGCGGCAGAATACATCATCAACGAATTTGATCCCGAAAAAGATGGTATCTGTGCTTCTCATTTTTCCATGAGTCAGATTGATGTGATGGAATATAATCCCAAGACAGAGAGAATGGCCGTTAATCAGGGCATGTTTGCCGTGGCACTAAAAACCATACAGGCGCTGGGCATTGAGATTGACAACGCCTATGTATAAAAAGCTGAAAAAGAGTACGTGAAATTTTATGACCCAAAACGAAAGCATTTATTATTTGACCGCGATTATCCTGATTTAATAACTTTAACCGATCTTCTACCTGAATTTTTATCCTTGTGGGTATTTGACCATCCCATGTTAACTGATGAAATGGTGGTCAACCAACTCGACCAGTTTCCCGTCTTGAACCAAAATAAAAATGCGCCTTATCCAAAAATGGGTACTACCGCACCCATTTGTATTCGTATTATAAAAGAAGCTCCAGGCTATGCCTATATGGATGCCCAGTACCAGCCTTTTGGTGAGTTTGGTATAAATAATTATAACGATCACACCAGGGATGGCTTTTACTACAATGGAGGCAGCTGGTTAAGGGCTGAATATTGCGCGTATGTGGTAGGTCTCAAGCATGGATGGAAGAAAGCAGAAAAGAGAATGAAAAACCGGTTATGGGCTGAAATAAACCTTAACCCAAATTGGCCTTACAGCAAAGAATTTATACCAACAAAATGGTCCACTTTCAATGACTGGTGGCCTTCGACAAGGGGGTTGAGCTGGAATGTTTTTGTGCTCATGGCAAATGAATTTGCAAATCTTCGAACCCCGGAAATGGATTCGGATTATAAAAAACAGGATTAAAGCGCACTTATCAATTCTGCTGTAAAACTTTAGAATAAATAGAATTTTTAACAAATAGATACATGGCCGACAATAAATACTATCACTAATCTTTTTAAAATTTTATTATGAGAAAAAATAATATAATATTTGGCCTCTTATTGATATGGGCAATCTGTGTGGGAGGTGCAACCTATGCACAAACAATTACAGGGATTATAACAGATTCTCAAGGACCTCTCCCTGGGGTTTCCGTTATAGAAAAAGGAACAAATAACGGCACTGTAACCGATTTTAACGGCAATTACACAATCGATCTTTCTGACAATAATGCTACGCTGGTTTTATCATATGTAGGTTTTGAAACCCAGGAAATCCCGGTAGCAGGTAAAACTACAATCGATGTGAACATGCAGGAAGCGGTTTCTGAACTTGACGAGTTGATCGTGGTGGGGTATAAATCCCAAAAAGCGTCCACCATTACCGGGGCGGTGTCTTCAGTGAATGTGGAGCAACTGGAATCCCGCAGAGTGTCCGATGTGACGCAGGCCCTTCAGGGTCAGGTTGCGGGAGTGACTATCACGCAGAGCACTGGAGCTCCTGGAGAAAATGTGGAAGTACGTATACGGGGCAATGGAACGATAGGAAACAACAATCCGCTCTATGTGATCGATGGTATTCCAAGTCGGGAAATATCATTTCTAAACCCTTCAGATATCAAATCGATGTCTGTCCTTAAAGATGCTGCTGCCGCTTCCATCTATGGTTCCCGTGCAGCGGGTGGTGTTATTGTCATCGAAACAAAAACGGGAGCTGACCGCAGCGGGATACAAGTCGACTACTTCGGGGGAATTCAAAAGGTAGCCAACCTGCCGAATATGCTCAACGCATCACAATACTCAAACACGGTTGCTACCGCCTGGAACAATGCCGGCTATCCAGGAACTAATCCCTATACAGCAGATATAGGTCGTACCGACTTTGCAGATGTTGATTATCTTGATGAGTTATTTGAATTGGGA
>JBDNGW010000234.1:0-2719 GCA_041689735.1 Leeuwenhoekiella sp.
CCGGCAAAGGCAGGTACATCCCGATGATCCCGATAACTATCGGGACGGGACACTCGAAGTGACATACGTCCACTAAAAAGATCTAATTCAAACTGATTTTCTCCTTGAGCTATCGGCATTACCACTTTAGCTAAATATAAAAACAGGTATTCGTTGGTTGCAGAACGTGGGGTTTACAAAAATAAATGTCAGCTCGAGTGCGCGACGATAGGAGCGTTTACCTGCCTACCGGCAAAGGCAGGTACATCCCGATGATCCCGATAACTATCGGGACGGGACACTCGAAGTGACATATGTCCACTAAATCGAATGTTGTAAATATTTTTTAAAACTTCAGATGAGTACGAGTTAAAAAGTAGGTTTTCCGATTGGCAAATATTAAAACGACAACCCCGCTTTTTTGATAAAAACTGACTTCCTTCCAAAACCTTTCAGAAACGATTTTTAAAAAAAATTACTCTAAATCTTTTTCAAAACATTATCAAAGCAAACCAACTTTATCATTTAAGACAGTGTACAACTCACACTATTCGCTATACAAATTACCACCAATAACTAACCCACAAAATTTACAATTACACCCGGCATTTCATCATTTAAAACAGTGTACAATCTACAGTATACACAATACAAATTCCCACCAAAAACCTACCCTACAAGATTCACAATCTTCCCGGGCACCACAATCACTTTTTTGGGCGTTCTCCCCGCAAGGTATTCTTGTGTTTTCTCGTTTTCCATAACTGCTTTTTCAATTTCTTCTTTTGAAAGATCTAGCGGAAGGTTCATCGTAAAACGCATTTTTCCATTAAAGGAAATGGGATAATCCTTACTGGTTTCTTTGGTGTATTTCTCTTCATAAACAGGAAAGGAAACGGCTGAAATCGATCCAGAATGACCCAATTTCTGCCAGAGTTCTTCCGCGATATGTGGCGCGTAGGGAGAAAGTAGAACCGTAAGCGGCTCCAGCACTTCGCGCGCGTTGCAATTGATAGCGGTAAGTTCGTTTACCGCGATCATAAACGTAGAAACAGAAGTATTGAAACTGAAATTCTCAATATCTTCCTCTACTTTTTTAATGGTTTTGTGGAGAATCTTAAGGCCTTTCCTCCCCGCCCCTGCCTCGCCGGCAGGCAGGCCCAAAAGGGGAGTGTCTGTAAGTCGGAATGTGCCAATATTGCCTTCTTTATCCACTTCGTGGAAGAGTTTCCAGAATTTTTTAAGAAAATTATACACGCCAGAAATCCCGGCGGTGTTCCAAGGTTTGGCCTGTTCCAATGGCCCTAAAAACATCTCGTACATACGAAGCGTATCGGCGCCATAATCCTCACAAATATCATCTGGATTGACCACGTTATATTTGGATTTGGACATTTTTTCGATTTCGCGACTTACTGTAAGCTCTCCATTATCCAAGAAAAACTCAATATCGTTAAGGTTATTCTTATGTAATTCAGGTTTTAATTTTTCTATGTTTAAAGAATCTGATGTTCCTTTTAGTAAATCGATATTTACTCTTCGAGCATATGCAAAAATTGAGGCAACTTTTACTTTATCAATGTTATTAACATATTCCAGTATTTCTTTGTCTTCTGATTCAAAGTTTTGATATTTTTCTAATAATTTTTCATAAAAATAACTTTGAAGCTTTTTGTTATGGAATGCAAGTTCTCCATCCAAAACCCAAGTATCTTCATCCTGCAATTTAGAATATGAAATTAAAAATTTTCTATCAAGAAAGAGAGGACAATCCTGAGGCATTATCATTTCTTCATTTTGATACATTATTGTTGGTTCAATAAAATATAAAAATGCCCCTTCCCCTAAAATCATCCCTTGATTGATCAGTTTTTTAAAAGGTTCTTCCACCGGAACAAAACCGCGATCGTGCAAGAATTTTACCCAAAAACGACTATACAACAAGTGACCGGTAGCGTGTTCACTGCCGCCGATATAGAGATCCACGTTTTTCCAGTAATTCATCGCTTCCGCAGAAGCGAATTCCCTTTCATTGTGCGCATCCATATATCTGAAAAAATACCATGAACTTCCAGCCCAGCCGGGCATTGTGTTCAATTCAATCCCCCAAACCCCCGAAGGGGGCTTCACGCCGTCTTCGACGGAAACAACTTCGTTATTATTGGTGTCCCAATGCCATTTTTCGGCGCGGCCGAGAGGTGGCTCGCCTTCTTCGGTGGGAAGATATTTTTCCACTTCGGGAAGGCGTAAGGGCAAATATTTTTCGTCAATCATCTGTGGCATGCCGTCTACATAATACACCGGGAACGGTTCGCCCCAATACCGCTGCCGACTGAAAACAGCGTCGCGCAATCGATAGTTGATCTTACCTGATCCCTGATCCAAATTTTCCAGTTCGTAAATGGCACTTTTTAGCGCTTTTTTATAGGGCAGATCGTTCAGAAAATCAGAATTCGTGATCACGGTGCCATCTTTACCTGCATGTGCGGCTTCGGTAACATCTACATCCTTAAAAATATTCTTAATGGGCGGCATTCCTTCCGCGCCAGCGAAATGCTTCGCAAAATCATGATCCCGCTGATCGCCGCAGGGAACCGCCATTACCGCGCCTGTACCGTAACCGGCCAAAACATAATCGCCTATCCAAATGGGCACCGGCTCTTTTGTGAACGGATGCTCGGCAAAAGCGCCCGTAAACACGCCGGTAATGTTCTTGACATCGGCCATACGCTCCCGTTCA
>JBDNGW010000235.1:0-2115 GCA_041689735.1 Leeuwenhoekiella sp.
GCAACTGCGCCTGCCTTTGCCGGTAGGCAGGTTGAAAATACTCGCCATAGCTACGGCTATGTCTGCGTTTTTCGCCTTGTTGATGAACAAAATAACTGCCTATAATTCGGTCACTTTATTTCTGAACAGATCCTTAGCGATGCACGAATAAACGAATAAACGATTAAACAAATACACAACTAAACAACTAAACAATTAAACAAAACCCAAAATCTCAATTAACGAGCAATAAATCGGTATAAATCAGCCATTTTTACCCTAAATAATCGGTTTTTCAGCAACAATCAATTCAATTCCGTCAGTTATTAGTTCGCTCAGTTCTGGCCGTTCTTCTATCTTTTTCTTCAGATAAGAATGGATCTCTTCGGCAAAATGCTGATCCTCGCGTTCGCTGGCGATTTCATAGAGTTCCACTGCTAATAACCAATCTTTGGGATGTGCTTTTTGCAGTAGTTCGAAAATTGCTTCTGGCGAATATTTAACCGTACGTCCTTCTCGATAATCGCGCACCGTTTGATACAGTTCTTCCAGTTCTTTGCGCTGGGCGGAAGGTTTTGACTTTACGGTGGTGCTGGATACTTCGTGTGTAATTCGATCAAAGGAAGCGTTATCCGCCGGTCCCGTAAATGCCGAAACGATCTTTTTGCCCACCGCCATATCATAATTGCCCCATTCGGGTTTAAAAAGTACGCGCTCGCCCAAGGTTATTGTACACTCTTCAAAACTGATGAGGATGATCTTGCCCTGTAGGTTTCGGGTGCCAGTGATTATTTTACCATCGAGTTTGATTCCCGCTTCAAACTCCAACTGCACGCGCTCTCCTTCGTAAATTTTATAGGCTTTAAGATCTTTCGGGCTCATGTCTTCAATAGAAAGATTGATGCCTTTAAGTTTTCCCAAAACGGTGCCATAGCCGTCGGGATGTTTTTTAATACCATGGCCCACCAATTCTTTTTCGCGATAAGCTAGGGCAGAGGGACCTTTGGTTTGTATGTAGGCAACGCGGTCGTCAGAAACGATCATCTCGCTAAAATGTCCAGAAATCTGTAGTCCAGTACTCAATTCTATACTTCCCAAATCCTCAGAATTGATAAGTTTTTGCAAACCTTCTGGTCCGCCGGTGCGCAGTGCCATGGTATGTGCAAATTCTTCGAGAACTTCACTCAGGTAAGCGAAATCTGGTGTGACATAAAGCTGTGGTTGCGGTTGGGTAATATCAAATTCCTTATCTGCCGCTTCAATGGAGTAGTGCAACTTCTTCACTTTGTCGGTCATGCACCAGTTGCTTTCTCCAATGGAAGAAAGCAGTCCGGCGCCGTAAATTTTTGGGTTTTCGGGAGTTCCTATAAGTCCGTATTCTACTGTCCACCAGTGCAGGTTGCGTATGCGGGCCATTTCGCTGGGTGCGCCCATGGTATTTTGAACGTGCTCCAGTTCCTTTTCAGCCTGTTTTATTTCCGCTTGGGGAATGTCTTCAGCCTCTTTTAAAATGGAAATTTTGCGCACTGCTTCATAAAGATCATAATCGCGGGCAGAAGAAATCGCTTTACTGCCTATTTCCCCAAAACGCCGCAGATATTCGGCATATTCTGGGTTTGCGATAATAGGCGCGTGACCGGCGCCCTCATGAATAATATCTGGAGCCGGAGTATAGGCAATATTTTCCAGTTGGCGAATATCTGAAGCGATGACCAGTATGTTATACGCCTGAAATTCCATAAAGGCACTCGGCGGGATGAAACCGTCTACCGCTACTGCCGCCCAACCTATTTCCTTAAGAATACGGTTCATTCCATACATATTGGGAATGCTTTCTATGGAAATCCCCGTTTTCTGGAGTCCGTCGAGGTAGCTTTTATGCGCCACCTTGCTCAGGTAATCCACATTTTTACGCATCACATAACGCCACACCGCCTGATTTATAGGCGTATAATCCTCGTAATGCTGGGGTTTTATAAATTGCTTCAGGTGCGCAGGGAGCGAATCCAAAAGCGCGTTGCTTTTTATATCTTTATCCAAATCTTTCGTCATACATCAAATTTAATATGTTTATTGATCAAAAAATAGTTTTTAATTAAACCTTGGGCTAATTAAAGCGTGTAGTTAAATTAAAAA
>JBDNGW010000236.1:0-3655 GCA_041689735.1 Leeuwenhoekiella sp.
AGATCAACAACGAAATCATCAAATTTTATCGTTACCTCGTCAATGTCACCTTTTCGTAACATGGCCACAAGGCGCTTGTCATACCTAAAGGTGGCAATTCCCTGTGTGCTGAGGCCTTCTGCCAGTTTTTTAAGCGCATCGTTTTTAACCATTTGCTGGTTGCCGTTACGATCTGTAGGGCCCGAACCACCAATGATGATCGCCAATGGTGCATCTGCTTCCGGCGGGGTGATAAGGGTTCCATTAATAAGTGGATTTATGGCGATTTCCTCCGTATTCAGCTGATTTTGTGCAACGCCCGAAAATGTAAAAAGTATAAGGCTGAGATATAAAATACTGCGGACAACAGCTGTTTTTATACTCATTTTAACGTGTAATTGTAATGATTGATTATTTCTTCCGCATCTTGGGGACGCTGTGTGCCCAGTAATAGTTGGCGACCATTTTTGTAAATAATTTGAATGCCCATGTTTCCCTTTACATTGAGCGCTCTTTTTTTGCGTAAACCTATGCGGTATCCCCAACCGCCATATTCCAATATGGGATTGTATTTTCTTACCGAAATGGACCTGATTTTATCCCAGCTGCGTGTGCGGGCTTTTCTGTGAAAGGGCAGATACCTGTATTGGATTCCATTTTCGTCAATGCGGGTCTCCAATTTAAACAAGAACCAGAAGGTGAGGAAGAGAGCAAGTATGATAAGCACGCTCGTACCCACACTGGTCAATTCTGCCGTAGAATGTACAATGGTTTGATATTCAAAAATCAAGGGACTTACCGAAACCAGCAGGGCGGCAATGAGAAGTATGCGTAACCACCATTGATCAAAACGTTGGGTTTCTTTAAATACCTTCATGATTATTATTTTCTTTTAGCAAATGTAACCCGTATTTTATAACGTAGACTTTGCATTATAGAGCTTGTTTGAACCTACTTATATACCGGCCTGACAAGTTCAATTCAAAATGATTTTCGAACTACGACGGAATTAAAGTAATACAATAATCATACACTGCCACTTAAAACCGTGATTTTAAACGTTTTTTCACATTTCACTTTCAAATATATCGGAAATATACCATTCATAAACTATGTAATTTGTCCAGCTACTTGATTATTAGCCGTATTTGTTGCGTTATAATTGGATTCGAACGGTTTTGATCAAATTTAATATATGGGTCACATTTAAGTTTTTCAATTGTTCTAGCTTTACAAAAAAAAATAATTATGCGGAATTGTATTGTCCTATTATGTGTTTTATGTTTCCTGAGTACCAGTGAAGCGCTGGCTTTTGACTGGGGCCAAACGGGGCACCGGACCACGGCAGCGATCGCGCAGCAGTATCTTTCTAACAGGGCAAAGCGGAATATAGCACGTTTACTGGGCAATGAAACCCTCGTGACGGTCTCTACTTATGGTGACGAGATAAAAAGTATTTCCACGATGCGCAAATATAACCCTTGGCACTATGTGAATATCAGCCAGGGAAAAACGTATGAAGAGGATGATAAAAATCCTGATGGTGATTTGATCGTGGGCATCAATACCTGCAAGGAAGTGCTAGCTTCCGCAGAAACATCACGGGAGGACAAGGTTTTTTATCTAAAAATGCTCATTCATCTTATGGGCGATCTGCACCAGCCATTGCATTCGGGTAATGCTTCAGATAAAGGAGGGAACGATTTGCAGGTACGTTGGTTTAAAGACGGTACAAACCTGCATTCTGTTTGGGATTCCAAAATTATAGAAAGTTATGGGATGTCCTATAGCGAACTTGCCACAAATTATGGTGCAGAGTCTAAGGAGCGATACAACTTATATGCCAAGGGTAATCTAATGGACTGGATGCAGGAGAGTCAAAATTTGGCAAAAGCAGTCTATAAATCGGCCAAAAGTGGGGATAAACTGGGCTACGCATATATGGAAGAATATCAGGATGTTGTTTTTATCCAACTTGAAAAAGGCGGAATACGTCTTGCAGAGGTGCTCAATGCTATTTTTGGTTGAGATTGATTTTGTCTGCTTGAGAATAGCCTATACTGATTCATTCGATTTTCCGAAAGGTCAGGTTTATTCGTTCACCGAGATTTTTGGCTGTTTTCGGCAATTGATGTTGCCAGAAATGCTGCGTGCTACCCTTCATGAGCAGTAAACTTCCCGGGCTTAAAAGTAATTTGCGCGTGTCTGCCTTATTATTTTTACTTCGGAATTTAAAAAACCGGGGAGTGCCCAAACTTAAGGAGGCGATAATTGGGTTTTGGCCCAGTTCTTTCTCGTCATCGGCGTGCCAGCCGTTACTATCCTGACCATCGCGGTACAGGTTCAGCAGACAAGTGGTAAAAGAATGCCCCGTTTTGCCCTCTACCAATTGTTTCAATTGCTGAAGAACCGGACTGAAAGGCTGTGGGTGCATGGTGATTGAACTGTAGCTGTACGGTTTTTCATTTTCAGCAAATAATGCGGTAAGCCTTGGCTGTGGATAAGTTTTTCCGAAGACCTTTATATCGTCCTGCTGCCATTTTACTTGTTTGTGCAGCTGCTCAAAATATTCTTTCTGCTTTTCCTGCGGAATAAATTCTGGATAGTAATAGACTTCCGCTTGCGGCATATCCGGTATCAAATAAAGGTCTTCTGCCTGCCCAAATAAATCTCCCATATCTTAATCTTATGAAACTATAAATTTAAGTTCGTTGCGATAGGTAGAGGGTGTCTTTCCGGTAAATTTTTTAAACTGCTTATTAAAATGACTGAAATTGTTAAAACTACTTTCAAAACACACATCGGTAATGCTTATGGGATTTTCATGTAGAAGTTTGGCTGCGTGGGTCAACCGGTATTCATTTACAAACTGGGTAAAGGTCTTTCCGGTATTTTTTTTAAAGTACCTACAAAACGCCGGAACGGTCATGCTTACTAGATCTGCAATCTCATCAAGTGGGATCTGACGTTTAAATTCTTCCTTGACAAAATTAAATATAATATTGATGCGGTTATTGTCCTGTAATGCGGTTTCCAGGATAAAACCCTGCGCGTTAAGTACGGTATATTGTTCTGCGGCCTCCAGCGATTTCAGGATTTCCAGCAGACCAAGAAGGCGCTCATAATGATCCATTTTCCCCAGAGCTTCAATTTTTGCGCCAACGCCGCGTTTTATTTCCCCGTGAAACACAATTCCCATTTTTGCGCGTTCAAAAAGCGATTTTATGCTCCTCATCTCTGGTATTTCAAAAAAGGAGTCGCCCAGAAATTCGGGGCGCATCTGTATGACCGTTTCTTGCTCGTGATTGCTCAGTGAATCTGTAAAACCGCAATGCGGCAAGTTCGACCCTATAAGTATGAGCTCGCCATTGCGGTAATAGGAAATGTGACTGCCTACCTGCCGTTTGCCGGTACCACCTTTTACGTATACAAGCTCAAGCTCTGGGTGATAATGCCAGAAGTTCTTACTGTTGTTTTCCTTTTCAGCATTATAGGTGCTGTACAAAAAAGCACTTCCAAAGGAGGGTTCAATTTTTTCTAAGGATCTGTTCAGAAATAAAGTGACCGAATTATAGGCAGTTATTTTGTTCATCAACAAGGCGAAAAACGCAGACATAGCCGTAGCTATGGCGAGTATTTTCAACCTGCCTACCGGCAAAGGCAGGCGCAGTTGCTG
>JBDNGW010000237.1:0-6276 GCA_041689735.1 Leeuwenhoekiella sp.
GCAAGTAAGCGGCCCTTTTATCTACCACTTTAAACCATTTATACGTGGGCAACAATAAAATAAACAACCCAATTATAATAAATAGTGCAACAAGGGGAAGCTTTAACCCAAAGAAAATCACAGACCAAAACGCATTGAGAATAAGCTGAATTCCAAAGTGGTATAAGGCCGTTTTTACCCACTTATGGTAAAAGCCTTTATTCCAAACCATGCCCGCTGCCACGCCCATCAATATATATAAAATCGTCCATACCGGGGCAAAAAGCCAGTTGGGCGGGTTGAAAATAGGTTTGTTGAGCTTCACGTACCAATCATGCACGCTGCTCTGCGTCGCCATTGCGGCAATAAATCCCACAACTAGACAGATGCTCACACAGATTGCAATACGTGTAAATCTTTTTTTTATCATATTTCTTATAAGTTCCACCTTAAAAATAGACTATTTTTTCAATTTTGCGGGTAACTAATCAAATGTGCCAGCGTTACATATCCTCAAGGTTCTATATTTGCATCATGATCATAGAAGAATTTATACCGAAAAAATCATACAGCTCCCTACCCGCTGGAGAAGTGAGCTATGAATCGCCCAGCAATATTGCGCTTATCAAATACTGGGGAAAATATGGCGAACAGCTGCCCAGAAATACGTCACTTAGTTTTACCCTGAACAATTGTAAAACGACCACGCGTTTACAGTATTTCCCCAAAAAGCCTGATACAGAAGAAGGTTCTTCTCCGTTTGAGGTTTTTTTGGATAAAGAGCGAAAACCGACTTTTGAGCCTAAAATCGCCCTATTTCTTGACCGTATTGCGCCTTTTTTGCCTTTTGTTCGCGATTATAAATTCGTTATACATACGAGCAACAGTTTTCCGCATAGTTCTGGTATTGCGTCTTCGGCTAGTGGTATGAGCGCACTGGCGCTTTGCCTGCTGAAAATGGAACAATACATGTTGCCCGGCAGGTCGCAGGAAGATTTTCTGAAAAAAGCCTCCTTTATAGCACGATTGGGATCTGGAAGTGCCTGCCGAAGCATTGCCGGGCCGCTCGTCTCCTGGGGCAAGCATGAGGCTTTGCCAGGGAGCAGCGTATATTATGGCACGCCATATACTGGCGCGGTCAATGCTGTTTTTTCTAATTTTCAGGATACTATTTTGCTGGTGGATACCGGTAAAAAGGAAGTGAGCAGCACTGTGGGCCATAATTTAATGAACGGTCATCCCTATGCAGAAACCCGCTTTAAACAGGCCGATATACATATAAACCAACTTGTGGAGATTCTAAAATCTGGCGATCTTGATGCTTTTATGGCGCTGGTGGAGCAGGAAGCGCTTACCCTGCATGCCATGATGATGACCAGCAGACCGTATTTTATTTTAATGAAAGAAAACACGCTCGGCATTATCAACAAAATCTGGGCTTACAGACAGAAAACTGGTGTTCCCGTTTGTTTTACCCTTGATGCAGGCGCCAATGTACATGTTCTCTATCCAGAAAATCATAAGGAAAAAGTCATGGAATTTATCAAGAAAGACCTGGTTATGCACTGTCAAGACGGCAAGTATATTTGCGATCACGCCGGAAATGGGGCAGAAAATATAATCAAATAATCCTTTTTTGAGGTTGTTTTAGGATTAATTCAATAATAAGATATACAGGTTATAAGTAGTTATTTTGTTCGCTAAGAACCTGCCTACCGGCAAAGGCAGGGGCGAAAAACGCAGACCTAGCCATAGCTAATGCGAGTATTTTCAACCTGCCTACCGGCAAAGGCAGGCGCAGTTGCTGGGCAAAAGAACCCATAGAAATGGGCAGGTTATTTCTAAACAGATCCTTAGCGAGCAAAAGAACAAGTATAAGTGTTATAGGTTATTTTTGAACCAATCCTTAGCTCATTTATAGCATTTGTTCGGGTTTCTGAATTCAGATTATGTTATTGCCGCTGAATAGGTTAACTTTGTGCGCTTTAATCTTGATAAGTCTTGATAGTTACGAGCCATAGCGGCGCAAAACTCGACACTTTAAAGGTGCACATAATACACTATTATATGAAAGGACCTTTATTCTATTCTAAGATATTACTTTTCGGTGAATATGGAATCATCAAAGATTCCAAGGGTTTATCCATTCCCTATAACTTCTATAACGGAGCGCTCAAAAAAGGCGAACATCCTTCCGCGGAAGCTCAAAAATCAAACAATAGCTTAAAGCGTTTTGCAACATATCTCAATACATTACAGACCGAACAGCCGGAACTTGTTACTTTTGATATTGAAGCTCTAATGGCAGATGTGGCCGAAGGGATGTATTTTGACAGTACGATTCCACAAGGTTACGGCGTGGGCAGTAGCGGTGCATTGGTCGCTTCCATTTATGATAAATATGCCAACGATAAGATCACTGTTCTGGAAAACCTGACCCGAGATAAACTGCTGCGCTTAAAGGCGATTTTTGGCGAAATGGAGTCGTTTTTTCACGGTAAATCCTCAGGTTTAGATCCTTTAAACAGTTATCTGAGCCTGCCCATTCTCATCAATAGTAAAGATGATATTCAGCCTGCCGGAATCCCAAGTCAAACACTGGACGGTAAAGGCGCTGTCTTTTTGCTTGATAGTGGTATTGTGGGAGAAACGGCGCCGATGATCAATATCTTTATGGAAAATATGAAACAGGAAGGTTTCAGAGCAATGCTGAAAAACCAGTTTGTAAAACATACTGATGCCTGTGTAGATGATTTTCTAAAAGGAGATGTAAAATCACTTTTTGGTAATGTAAAACAACTATCAAAAACCGTATTGAGCAACTTTAAGCCCATGATCCCGGCAAAGTTCCATGAATTATGGCAAAACGGACTTGAATCTAACGATTATTACCTTAAACTTTGTGGTTCTGGTGGTGGTGGTTACATTCTTGGTTTTACAGAAGATATTAACAAGGCAAGAAAATCGCTGGAGGGTTATAAACTGGAAGTGGTCTACAATTTCTAGTAAATTTCTAGAGTTTTTAAAAGAAAAAAGGCATTTTCAGAAGCATAGATAGTTGTTATCCTATTTTTTTGCTTTAACTATTTGCCATTCATTTCTGATATTTATTTCACGTAATGTCCCTAATAAACCGAAGAAACAAGTTACTGCTGCTTAAATTTTTCAGTTTATTTTCCGTAGTGCGCGGCTATAATATTCTTATTATCATACTTGCGCAATATTTGGCTTCCATTTTTATACTTGCGCCAAACCTGCCCGTACAGGCCATAATTTTTGACCTTAATTTATTTCTTATAGTACTTGCCACAGCGCTGGCCATTGCAGGCGGATACATTATCAACAGTTTTTACGACAGTGAAAAGGATCTCATTAACCGTCCATTTAAAACGCGCTTGGACCATTTGGTTAGCCAGAAAAAGACCCTTACGCTTTATTTTGTTCTTAACCTGCTCTCGGTAATTGTGGGGAGTTATGTATCCTTTAGGGCTGTACTTTTCTATTCGGCCTATATTTTTGGTATCTGGTTTTATTCGCACAAGCTCAAGCGCATGACGTTTGTAGGTAATCTCACTTCTGCAACACTTTCAATTACCCCCTTTTTTGCTGTTTTTATTTATTATGGCAACTTCGCCGAAGCCATATTTGTGCACGCCACTTTTCTTTTTTTGATCATCGCCATACGTGAGATCATTAAAGACCTTGAAAACCTTAAAGGCGATCTTGCTTTGGGTTATCGCACAATTCCTATTGTTCTGGGCGAAAATTCAGCAAAATGGCTGATTACCGCTCTGGTAGGTATTACCATTATTCCCATTTATTTGCTGGTCAATCGTTTTGATATAGGGTATATGAACTATTATTTTTACGGAAGTGTGATCCTATTGCTGTTTTTTCTCGGTTTTCTTTGGTTCTCCAGAGCGCAGCTTCATTATTTGTTACTGCACAATATTTTAAAATTCATCATCGTGTCGGGTGTTTTTAGTATTTTGTTGATCGATGTTCACGTTGTTCTGGGCAGGATTTTATAGATTATAATTAGTGTTAACGACACCGGGGCTTCGGTACAAATTCCATTATACTGACGTTCCATAAAATTCACTCAGCCACCTACATCGGTACAAATTCCATTGCACTGCCGTTCCATGGAATACACTCAACCACCTGGATTTCGAAACCGTAGTTCAACGTAGGCGGCTGAGTGTTTTGCCCCTTCGCAAAAAGTACCGAAGCCCCGGGTGGAATACCAACAATACCGGGGCTTCGGTACAAATTCCATTTCACTGTCGTTCCATGAAATTCACTCAACCCTACGTCACAGCAAGGGTTCAAAGTAGGCGACTGAGTGTTTTGTCCCTTCGCAAAATGTACCGAAGCCCCGGCTGTTTCAATACAAATTCCATTATACTGTCGTTCCATGGAATTCACTCAACTACCTACGTCACAGCAAGGGTTCAACCTAGGTGGCTGAGTGTTTTGCCCCTTCGCAAAATGTACCGAAGCCGCCGGGTAAATGCCAATAGCGTTCACTAAAATCGTACATTTGCAAAAATTTATAATTTTTAGAAATGAAGAAGCAGGACGGGAAGCCCACAAAAAAATACAATAAGCCAACTACTGGTAAAAAGCCAGCTACCGGTAAGCCTTCGGCGAAAGCCAAACCGACGAGTGAGAGTTCGGACAAGAAAGAAAATACTGGCGGGTTACGCCTTAATAAATATATTGCAAACAGTGGGGTCTGTTCCCGTCGCGAGGCAGATCTTTATATCTCTACCGGGCAGGTTGCCGTAAACGGACAGGTGGTAAATGCCATGGGCAGTAAGGTGAATTTAGATGATGATGTGCGGTTTGACGGACGTCGCATCAATCCAGAGGCGAAAGCCTATGTGCTGCTTAACAAACCAAAAGGTTTTGGTGTAACTACCAGCAACAAAAAAGGGATGACGGTTATGGATCTTGTTGCAAATGCCACAAAATCACGTATTGAACCCATAGGCCGCTTGGGCCGAAATACCACTGGTCTGCTCCTGTTCACCAACGATGATCAAGTGGTGCATAAAATGACAAATACCAAAACAGGGTTGCCGCGCCTTTTTCATGTAGAACTTGATAAAAACCTGAAAGGTGAGGATCTCGAAAAAATTCGGCAGGGCCTTACCATAGAAGGTAAAAAGATCTTTGTGGAAGATATTAGTTACGTGGATAATGCTCCGAAAAAGGAAGTTGGACTAAAGATAAAAAATATTGGTAATGGTATAATCAGGAATATTCTTGAACATCTTGATTATCAAGTAGTGCGAGTAGACTGCGTCACTCTGGCAACTCTTACAAAAAAAGATCTTCCAAGAGGAAAATATAGACATTTAAACCAGCAGGAAATAAATAACCTGATGATGCTTTAAAAATGATCTTTTTTGGCAAAAAATTGGTGTTTTAGGTTATAAAATGATTGATGATTGAAAAGAGTAGTAAGTGAGAACTTGCTACTCTTTTTTTTGTTAATAATAAACTTAAAATTTTGATTGCTGGTGTTTTATAAACTAGTGGAAGCTTTGAAATTGGCAAAATATTCTATGCTTAAAATAGCTTTACGAACTGAAAGTAAAATTTAAATTTTGAATAATCTATATTTTAGGTTTATCACTTCTATTTTTCCTAACGGTAGTTTCCTGTACTGATTCTGACACGTAACATGGAAAATATATAATCAAAAATAACACTGATAGGAATGTTGGAATCAAATGCTATACTCATGAGACAGGTCCTAATCCAGTTTTGGTTTTTACAAAAAGTATAGGAGGCGAGGTATTCTATATAATGAAATGGAAATCCTTGATGATCCACTGGATCGAGAAACGCCAGAAAGGTTTTATGGAGCGGACTCTATTGCAATAGTATTTGACAAGCAGCGGGTTGAGGCTCATTATGGATTTACGGCTAAGGGAAATTCCCTAACCTTTTTCATTGGCTATAAGGGCGAGGGCAACACCAAACGTTTTATCCTTATCGGAGCAATATTTTGAGAATGCAGTTCCTTGTAATTGCAGTTGCGATTGGTTTTCTCAGAAAGTCTACATTCCAGCTTGAAACTTGCCATTTTCAGTCAATAATCATCAATACATAAAGCAGCAAGTTCTCACTTGCTGCTTTATGTTTTTAAGTAGTGTCAGCAAGAAAACTACCTGTTTTTTCAAAATCGGCTTAAATTCTTTCTGAATTTTTCTCAAAAAAACTGTAAAAGATATTTCTTGCTGATTAAATTCCTTACCAAATTGGAATTTTACGTGTCAATCTAGA
>JBDNGW010000238.1:0-1978 GCA_041689735.1 Leeuwenhoekiella sp.
ACTGAAAACTGAGACTGCCCACTGAGACTACCCATTCATCCATTCCTCTATTTCTTCCACTTCTATTGGAATATTTGCCATAAGATTTACTGGTTCACCATTTTCTTGAATGACAACATCATCTTCCAGTCGAATGCCAAAACCTTCCTCAGGTATATAAATTCCCGGTTCTACCGTAAATACATTGTTCGCTTGCATGGGTTCGTGCAATAAGCCATAATCATGCGTATCCAGACCAATGTTGTGGGACGTGCCGTGCATAAAATATTTTTTATAGGCTGGCCGGTCTTTATTTTCATTTTGCACATCCTTTTTGTCGAGCAGTCCAAGTCCCAGCAATTCAGAAGTCATGAGTTTGCCGACTTCTTCGTGATATGCAGCCCAAAGCGCACCGGGAACCAACATTTTGGTCGCTTCCTTTTTAACCCGTAAAACGGCATTATAAACCTCTTTTTGGCGTTTAGTAAACTTTCCGGAAACGGGAATTGTACGCGTCATATCGCTGCTATAATTGGCATATTCCGCACCCACATCCAGCAATATGAGTTCGCCTTCCTGGCACTGCGAGTTATTTACCACATAATGCAACACGTTCGCATTATCGCCTGAGGCCACAATGGGCGTATAGGCAAAACCACGGGAACGGTTGCGCAGGAATTCATGCATAAATTCCGCCTCGATCTCATATTCCCAAACGCCGGGTTTAGTGAACTGCAATACGCGTTTAAAGCCTTTTTCGGTGATTTTGCAGGTCTGTTGCATAACATCAAGTTCAATCTGGTCTTTTACCGAACGTAAACGCTGTAAAATAGGATTGCTTTTTGCTACGCTGTGTGCGGGAAATTGCTCTTTAAGCGATTTGTTAAAACGATCTTCGCGGGTTTCAGTCTCCACATTGGCGCGGTAATGCTCGTTTGTGTTAATATAAACCGTATCGACCTGGGTCATTATTTCGTTAAAGATCTTTTTAAAATCCTGGAGCCAGTACACCGTTTTTATCCCGCTGGTTTCAAGTGCTTTTTCCTTAGTGAGTTTTTCACCTTCCCATACCGCAATATGTTCATTAGTTTCCGTCAGGAAAAGAATTTCACGATGTTTCTCATTTGACGCATCTGGGAAAAGCACTAGAATACTTTCCTCTTGATCTACACCACTCAAGTAAAAAATATCTCGGTTTTGCTGAAAAGGCATTGTACTGTCCGCCCCAATGGGGTACACATCGTTACTGTTAAAGACCGCAAGGCTGTTTGGCTTCATCGCTTCCGCGAAATTTTTTCGGTTCTTTATAAATAATTGGTTGTCTATAAGATCGTATTTCATAATGTATTTGTCTTTTGCCAAAAGTACAAAGAAGGTGGGCAATAGAGGGGTTTAGTAGTAAAAAATGGCTTAAACGATTCTAAAGACCACCCCTTTCTTGGCGAAGGGCCAATTCATTCCCCTCCTTGAAAAAAGGAGGGGAGCTTAAATTTGATGAAAAACTGAAGTTATTTTAAACTACAAATGGAACATAGATCTAGGAGATTGATCTTGTTCTTTAATTCCTTACTTTTAGAAAGAGAGATACCGTAGGCGAAGCGGTTTCAATTCTTATTTTTCAGCGTGAACCACCCCGTTCTTGACCAAGGGTCAATCCATTCAATTCCTTAGAAAAAGGACGTGAGTACAACATATCCTGCCGCTGCCATAAGTTGAATTTCCGCAGAAAAAATATCGCCATAACTGGCAAAAGGGCCACCGTGGATCTCAAGAATCATTGGATATTTTTTTGACGGATCGAAGTTGGGCGGAGTAACTATCCACCCTTGGATCTCCTTTTGATCAAAAGATGATTTCCACCTAAGGATCTGTTCAGAAATAAAGTGACCGAATTATAGGCAGTTATTTTGTTCATCAACAAGGCGAAAAACGCAGACATAGCCGTAGCTATGGCGAGTATTTTCAACCTGCCTACCGGCAAAGGCAGGCGCAGTTGCTG
>JBDNGW010000239.1:0-8671 GCA_041689735.1 Leeuwenhoekiella sp.
GCTCCTCTCGTCGCTTACTCAGGATAAACCTCTCGCCCCGTCATATTGTTGGCATAAAAAAACCTTCCGCTTTATGAGGAAGGTTTAAGTTGTTATCAAGTGACTTGGCTGGGGCTCGAACCCAGGACCCTCTCCTTAAAAGGGAGATGCTCTACCAACTGAGCTACCAAGTCTTTCGCTGAATTCGGCTGCAAATATACAGTCATTTGTTTTATAATTCCAAAGGATTTTAAATAAATTTGCAAAGAATATTTCAGGGCTTTTTAGTAGTCTGCAAATCAGTAAATAAATCGCATGAACATTGTACTTTTAGGATATATGGGTAGTGGAAAATCTACTATTGGTCAACTATTGGCTCGCGAGTTGAATTATAATTTTATCGATTTTGATGATTTTCTTCAAGAGAAGGAAAAAATGACCATTAGTGAAATCTTTAACGTCAAGGGAGAGATCTATTTTAGAAAGTTAGAAAATAGATACCTCAAGGAAGTGCTCGATGCTAAACCCGCTTCCGTGATAAGTTTGGGCGGCGGTACGCCTTGTTATGGCAATAACATGGAAATTATTAAGGATTCTGGCCATGCTTCCGTCTATATTAAGGTTGCGGTAGAAGAACTTACCGCACGTTTATGGAAAGCCCGAGCGGAACGACCGCTTTTAGCACATCAAGATACTCCAGAAAAAATGGACGAATTTGTAAGAAAACACCTTTTTGAACGTAGTTTTTACTACAATCAGACGTCCGTTAAGGTTTTGGTAGACGGGAGGTCTGCCTTAAAAGTGGCGCATGAAATTAAAGCTATTGTTAAGCTAAATATAATTTGACGTATAAAGCAATCGCGAATTTTGAGTCAGGACGAGGCAAAAAATCATTTCATAGCCGTAGCTACGGAATTATTTTTTAATCATAAAAGGACTTAAAAGATGCCTTGCATTAAACGCTGGCTTATGCTTAATTTATCACTAAATTATTCTAAAAAAGCAGTGTCATTACCCGGGCTCAACCGCACCTTTACGCGCTCGTTGAGTGAAGTACTCAGAGAAATACCTTTGAAATCAGCTTTTACAGGGTATTTTTTGTGATTGCGGTTGACCAGCACTGCGGTTTTGAATTTTTTTAGCGGAACATCCAGAAAATATTTAACACCATAAATAAGTGTAGTTCCAGAATTGAGCACATCGTCAACGAGTACGATACATTTATCTTTATAAATTTCAGCGCTAAGGGAAGCTTTTACCGTTCCCAATGGTGCATTTTTATCCATGGTTATCTCGCAAAGTTGACATTTTATATCCGCAATTTTTTCTATGATCAGCTTTAAGCGCTGGGCAATCACAAAACCGTTTTTAGATATACCAGCGAGTATGATCTCTTCTTCATTTACATTGGCTTCATAGATCTGATGCGCGATGCGCCGAATTTTGTTCTGAATATCCTCGTGGTTAAGTATGGTCTGCATACGCTAATTTTAAGGGGTAAATGTCAGTGTTTTGTGTTCTCAAAGATAAAAAAGAGTTCGCTGCCCTGTCTTGGTTCTATGGAATTATGACAGCGCTGTAGCATTTTAATGGTAAAATGGGGTTCAAAAAGCGCTTTGTATTCCATTAAGCTACCGCCAAAAGGTGGACCATCTTCGGTTTTCTCAAAATCGAAAAAAACTCCGACCAGTTTTCCATTTGGCTTTAATAATTTTTTCATTTGAACCACATAATCCTTCCGATGCATAGGATCTAAGGCACAAAAAAAGGTCTGTTCCAGGATAAGATCATATTGACCTTGATGCTCAAAAAAATCAGTCATTATTAGCCGATTTTCAGAGAAATCAGGGCATTTTTCAGCAATTCTCTGAAGAGCAGTTTGTGATAGATCCAAAACGTTTACTTTCCTAAAACCATTTTTATTCAGGTAGATTGCCTCGTGCCCATAACCAGCGCCAGGAATAAGTATTTCAAGGTTTTTATCTTGAAGTTGGTCTATATATTTAGTAAGCGGCGGGGATGGATATCCTATATCCCAACCAGTTTTATCTTCATTATAACGCCGTTCCCAATAGGTTTGATCAAACTTCATCCTCATCCACATCATCTTTAAAATCTTCCAGATCTCGGCGGTCTTTTTTGGTTGGGCGGCCAGTGCCTCTTTTTCGGTAATATTCTTGAGAATAATTGAGAAGGTCCAGTTTTTTAAGATTTTCCTTAGGTGTGATATCCATACAGTAAAGGCCCACCAACTTAGCGCCCACACGGCTGGCGGGTATATCTAGCACCTCTATTTTATAATCGATCTGGTTTTTGCGCACCTGTATAACATCAGTAGGAAATACATCGCGAGACGCTTTTACTGCAACATCACCCATTTTTACCTGTCCTTTATTGCAGGCCTTAGTGGCCACAGAACGGGTCTTAAAGTAACGGATGTGCCATAAATATTTGTCAACGCGCATAATCAATTGGGTTTTGAGCCGTTTTTAAGCAGAACGATTTTTAAAATAGATGAAGTTTAAAAATGTATCGCACTACAAAAATAACGTAAAATTGTATCTTGCGCGACTTAAAACGATAATGATGAAAAGTATAAAACAGGGTATTTTCTTAATTTTGGCCATACTGGCACTAACTTCTTGTAAAAAGGATGATAATCCAGAAACTCCAGTTGTACCTGATCGTGATCGTGAAGAAGTACAGATGGAAAGTGACTCAACAATCACCAGTTATCTAAGCACACATTATTATAACTACGAGGAATTTGAAAATCCGTCTGAAAGTTTTGACTATGAGATAAGGTTTGGCGAACTGAAAGGTGACAATGCCGATAAAAAACCACTTGCTGAAGATGTCAAAGTACAAACGATTAAGACTCAAGATATAGATTATAAACTGTACACACTGGTAGTCCGTGAGGGTAAAGGCAAACAAGCGACCTATGCAGATTCAGTATTTATGAATTATAACGGAAGATTGTTCAATGATAAGCGTTTTGATGGTTCTGAAACGCCCATTTGGTTTAACCTACCCGGTGAGTTGACAAGGACAGGTATTGCAGGCAATGTGGTTCCTGGATTTGCAAATGGCGTTAATTCTTTTAAGGGAGCCTCAACTATAAGTCTAAATGATGACGGCACCTTAAAATTCAGTAATGATTATGGTATTGGGGCGATCTTTATCCCAGCAGGCTTAGCTTATTTCAGCAGTGCACAAGGTATTATTCCCGCTTATTCCAGTATATTTTTCACTATAGATCTTTATGATGTAGTGGAAAATACTGATGGTGACCGCGATGGAGTTCCCAATATTGTGGAAGACTTAAATAAAAACAATTCCCTGTTAGATGATGATACGGATGGTAATAGAGTCCAAAATTTTGTTGATATGGATGACGACGGCGATGGCATTCTCACACGCGAAGAAATAATCATCAATGCTGACGGCACCATTGAATATCCCGATTCAGACGGAGATAAAATACCAGATTATCTGGACGCTGATTCTTAATCCCATTTCGATACAACAATTCTTAAAAGTCCGGCGCTACAGTTGGACTTTTCTTTTTTTGAAAAGTGAACAGAGAAAAGAGAACAATAAACAATGAGCAATTAACAATAATCAGAGAACGATCAACACTGAACACTGAACACTGATAAAAGATAAAAGAGCTGCGGTGGTGGTGTGGGATTAAAAATAAATAATTCAACAGTTCAGCAGTTCAGTTTGGCAATTCGATAATTAAACAATTTAACGATTCCACGAATCCACAGTAAACAATTAGCAATAATCAACAATCAATGTATTACTGATATTTGTTCGGTTCTGATTCATCTTTTTTAATCCCCACATCCCCACATCCCCAAATCCTCACATCCTCACATCCTCACATCCTCACATCCTCACATCCTCAAATCCGCACATCCCCACATCCTCAAATCCGCACATCCACAAATCCGCACATCCCCACATCCTCAAATCCCCACATCCCCACATCCCCACATCTTGTACACATAAAAAATTCCATTTAGATTGCAACACCCCGTATTTTATCACGTCATTAATGTAACACTACTAACCACAACATCATTTTGCAGTTATCAGAAATTCTAGAACGATGCAAACATAACGATCGCCGTGCGCAATTGCAGCTGTATCGCAAGTATTGTGAGGGCATGTATTATGTGGCTTTTCGGTTTTTAAAAAACTCCTATGAGGCCGAAGATGCTATGCAAGAAGGTTTTGTGAAGGCCTTTGCAAAAATGCACCAGTTTACCGGTGAAGTGACCTTTGGCGCCTGGCTAAAACGTATCGTTATCAACCAAAGCATTGATATGCTGAAGGCTAAAAAATTGGAGCTCGTTGCAATTAATGAACAAGTGATGGGAACGGTGGAAGAGTTTGACGACTGGTCAGTGGAAGACAGTATTTCCATTATACAGATCAAAGAAGCCATAGATGACCTGCCAGAACGGTACCGTTACGCCGTAATGCTCTTTCTTATAGAGGGCTATGATCATCAGGAAATATCAGAAATACTTGATATTACCGAAGTCGCCTCAAGAACGCTGGTACATCGTGGTAAAAAGAAGTTACAGGAAAAATTAAAACCATATTACAATGGCACAGGATATTAGGGAATTATTTAAGAATGATAAGGGCATTCCTGCCCACGGTTTGAGAAGTGGACATGAAAATCGCTTTGAGACCAAGCTCGATACACATTTTGGTAAAGCAAAAACAAACAAAAGCAACTATATGTGGCTCAAGGTTGCCGCGGCATGTATTGTGATTTTTGCAATAGGAAGTCTATTTTTCAGCCAAAACAACGGTTTTGATGTACAATCAGATCAGCAAAACGTCCAAGTGGCCGATGCCGCGCCATTGCATTTGAGCGACCTTTCACCGGAATTTAAAAAGCTGGAAGATTATTATATGGCCAGTATCAATGTAGAACTGGCACAGCTCAACCTGACAGATAACAATAAGGATCTTATAGACTCCTATATGACCCAGCTGGAAGAGCTCAATACAGAATATAAAAAACTGAACGCAGATCTGGTAGCGGTGGGCGTTAACGATCAGACCGTGAACACACTTATAGATAACCTACAATTGCGCCTCACGCTTCTTTTTAAACTTAAGGATAAGCTAAAAGATATAAAGGAAGCTCCTAAAGTAGATACCCATAATAACCGAATATAGAATCCACCACGATGAAATTATATATCACCACCATAGCCTTTATCTTTTTAACGGGTCTTAATACCTTGATGTGTGTGGCGCAGGAAAAAACGATCAAAATGACAGAGCGTTACGATGCGATCGAAGATATAAACCTGCTTATAGATGCGCAGAATACAGATGTGGTCTTTGAAGACTGGAACAAGGATGAAGTGCAGATAGAGGCCATTCTAGAAACGGAAGGCTTGTCCAACGACCAAATAGAACAATTAAAAAATGCCTGGCGCCTAGATATACAGGGCAATAGCAGCAGTATACGCATCAATAGCTCAGGAAATATGGGAATAGGTGTGCCGCTCAATGATCTTTCCGGGGGAAGTCTGGAGGGTATTGTTTCTTCTTCCATGGCCATGCTAGAGCCCATGATGCAGAATATGCTGGCCCCCATATTGCAGAACCTGCGCGGTGGCCAACTTCCGCCGCAATATTATGATAAGATCGATCATGTAAAATTTGATTATGACGCCTATCGTCGTGAGGGCGAGCGATACCTTAATGCATATAAGAAGAAAATACAATCCAGTTTTGGGGAGGATTACAAAGAGGTTTTGGCTAAATGGGAAAAAGAAAATGCCCAAAAGCTTCAAAAAACGGAAGAAAACATAGCTAAATCGATAAGTGGCATACCCAAATCCCCTTTTGGCCCTAAATTGAATTTCAAGGCAAATGCCTTCCAAAAGGACAAAAAAGGCTACATAGCGATACTCAATAATAATTTGGGTACTAAGGTTTCAGTAAAGGAGGTTGAAGCTTGGATGGAAGATGTTCAACGCTGGAGCGAGGAATTCAAGGCTACCCTGGGGCAAAATATGGAAAACTGGAGCACTAAAATGGGGTCGTCACTACAAGGAAATATGGACTCATGGCACGAAAATATGGGTCACGCGTTGGAACAATGGTCACAACAAATGCAAAAGATAGCCAAGACCGAAAATGGAAATTTCAGCAAAACCGTCACTAGGGACGCGAAGGGAAATGTAATAGGGACCCACATGAGCTTTTCCACCGGGACAATGATGCCTATCGCAGTTACCGGAAATATAAAACGTACCATCGTGATTCATATGCCAAAGGAAGCTAAATTGAACCTGGACATTCGTCACGGCAACATAAAAATCAGTGAGGCTAAAAATGCACGTGTCAATTTATCTCACGGTGGCTTTATCGCAAAGACCATAGATGGCGACCGTACCTATCTAACCATTGCCTATAGTCCCATAGACGTAGAGCGCTGGAATTATGGTACGTTGCAGACCAATTATGTCAAAAGTTGTGTGATCAATAGTGCGGAGAATATCAAGCTAGATGCCCGCGCGAGCAATGTGACAATAAACGAGCTGGGTGAATCTGCCGTGATACGCGGTAGTTTTGGTCAGCTCACAATTCCCAAGATAGACAGGAACTTTAAGAGCATCAATATTAGTCTGGAAAATAGCGAGCTGGTTCTTAATCTACCAGAGGCCGCCTACAATTTTTCCTATAATGGTACGCGCAGTTCGCTGAATTATCCCAAGACCATTGAAGCGAAAATAATGCATGGTTACGACAGCCAGATGCTCAACGGGTTCCACAAAACCAAAGATGCTGGCGCTTCGGTTTTGATTTCTTCTAAATTTAGTGATGTAATGGTAAAATAATCAATGAGAATGGTATTTTTGATACCATGAGTATAGATAATTTAAGCTGGGACCTTTTTTTAAAAAGTCTCACATCATCCTTCGTCCCCTTGTTGGACGAACGTATCAAAAAAAGCGATTACATCCCCTTAGATCTTTCCATTAATAATGAAGAACTTCGAGGTGTAAATGTGGCCTCTTCGGAAGCACTGGAAAATTATATTAATGATAAATTAAAGGCCAGGGCTGGCAAGATAGGTTATGGGGGCTATAATGAGCGCCGGAATATCTACAGTCGCAGTGTGTATTTTAATCAAGACAATAGCGAGGCACAGCGCAATATACATCTGGGGCTTGATCTTTGGTGCGCTGCCGGTACAGCAGTGCTCGCGGCATATCCGGGCACGGTACACAGTTTTAGGGATAACCAGAATTATGGAGATTATGGACCTTGTATTGTTCTAAAACATGAGGTACAACAAACCTGTTTTTATACACTTTATGGACATTTATCACGCAAATCTTTACAAGATATTGCTGTGGATCAACCAGTAACTGCTGGTCAACCAATTGCACACCTCGGCAAACCTGAAGAAAACGGAGACTACGCGCCACATATTCATTTCCAGATCATAATGGATATGGAGAATTATTATGGAGATTATCCTGGGGTGAGCAGTGCAAGAAACCTGCTCCATTTTTTGGACAATTGCCCCGATCCTAATTTATTGCTCAAGATTTACTAAAACCAGTGTTCGATTTAATATATTAGAGGATGTAAATTTTAATTTCGAGTAATTTTGTAAAAAATATTTTCCGTAGGCCTTCGGAGGAAAGGGCTTTTTTAATGGAAAAATGTATTTATAAACACAAAATTTTTTCCGTTTTAATAGCTATCGGAATCATTAGAACTTACAAATTTTACTTTGGGCTTGTAATAAAATAAAGAGTTTAGAAATGACACTATTATTTTGTGCAGTAACGAGGGAAATAATGCAGCTTTAACCTTAGCTAAAGCGAGGCTTTTTAATCTGCCTACCGCAAGGAAATAACAAGTCAATATGTATTGGTTATTTCATTATAAGCCCTTAGCTTGAACTCACGTTAAAAATCCTTATTTTTGTTGCTTTTTTAAGATTACTGTTTACTTTTTATCCTATTTTTCTTCAAATTGATTCGGACTTAATCTATATTCAAATTTCAGACTTCTAACAACTAAACTCCAAAAAATATGCGGAATTTTTTATTTGTGGCCGCCGAGAATGATGCTTTGGCAGACTGTAAAGCTGGTGGCATGGCCGATGTGGTGCGTGATGTGCCACGCCAGATTGCCGCGCATGGGGATCAGGTACATGTAGTGGTTCCATCTTATTCTAGATTACATCAGCAAGGCAGGTTTGTAACCACCTTGAATTTTCACTTGAAGGATGGGGTATATAACGCCGAACTTTATGAAGTGCCACCTAAAAAAGATTTTGACAATATTACGCATTATGTGATACACCACCCGGAAATAATAGGCGGGAGTATTGCCCATATTTACCACCATGACGCAGTGGAGCCGTATTATAACGACTCCATAAAATTTTTTATTTTTTGTACGGCCGTTGCCCAGGCAATTGTTCAGGGCGCTTTCGGTAAACTTGATGTGGCGCACTTACACGATTGGCATACTGCGATGCTTTTGGTCCTTAGGATCTGTTTAGAAATAACCTGCCCATTTCTATGGGTTCTTTTGCCCAGCAACTGCGCCTGCCTTTGCCGGTAGGCAGGTTGAAAATACTCGCCATAGCTACGGCTATGTCTGCGTTTTTCGCCTTGTTGATGAA
>JBDNGW010000240.1:0-11663 GCA_041689735.1 Leeuwenhoekiella sp.
AATTATAGGCAGTTATTTTGTTCATCAACAAGGCGAAAAACGCAGACATAGCCGTAGCTATGGCGAGTATTTTCAACGCAGTTGCTGGGCAAAAGAACCCATAGAAATGGGCAGGTTATTTCTAAACAGATCCTTAGTGAGATTCCATTGTTTGTAACGTACTATCCACTGGTTTTTCTAAGTTCCTCTTCTTTTCCAGAAAAGGTATCCGAGAACAGCGAGGGCTGAAAGGTTTAACCACCCCTCTTTCAGCAGAGCTGAAATTTTCCCCTCCTTGAAAAGGAGGGTAGTCTCATGCTTTTAAATTCCCCCTTTGGGGGTTAGGGGGAATTCCTTAATAAATTGTCTTGCATTTTCCCCAGGATCATCGGTTTTCATAAAATTTTCACCTATTAAAAAACCTTTGTAACCATAAGGTTTCAGTTCTTTTATAGCTTCAATGTTGCTAATACCACTTTCTGAAACTTTTACAAAATCTTCGGGTATCTTTTCAGAAAGCTTTTTGCTGATTTCAAGGCTCACTTCAAAAGTCTTAAGGTTTCTATTGTTCACGCCCAACATGTCAATTGAGGGCATGATCGATTTTTCAAGTTCTTCCAGGTTGTGCACTTCCAGTAGCACGTCCATTCCCAAATTTTTGGTAATCTCAGAAAATGCTTTTATCTCGCTTTGCGAAAGAACGGCAGCGATCAACAAAATCACATCGGCGCCATGGGCTTTGGCTTCCAGGATCTGATATTCATCAATAATAAATTCCTTCCGCAAGAGCGGAAACTTTGCCGCAGCGCGTGCTAAAAGTAAATCATCAAGCGAACCGCCAAAGTATTTCGCATCGGTCAAAACGCTCATGCCACAAACCCCAGCCTGCTCATAACCGGTAGCCACATCCTGCACATTGAGCGTATTGTTGATCACCGATTTACTGGGCGAGCGCCGCTTGTGTTCCGCGATAATCCCGGAATCACTCTCCCGCAAATCAGCTGCCAAAGAAGGCGATTTTCTATTAAAAAGAACCGATTTTTCAAGTTGGCTTACTGGAATCAGCCCTTTTCTTAAAGCTACTTCCTTACGTTTATCTGCTACTATTTTATCGAGGATGTTCACTGTTTATTATTGTTGTTATAGAGTCTTTTCATTAATTCAAGTTCTTACTTTTTTTAAGTGAATGTGCCTAAGCAAAGCGCTAACCACCCTCCCGATAATTATCGGGATCAGCAAAGCTGAAATTTTCCCCTCCTTGAAAAGGCGGGGAGCCTCACGCTTTTGAATTCCCCCTTTGGGCCTGCCTACCGGTTTAGGTAGGGGCTAGGGGGCTTTAATTCAATCAATTTATTCAATTTTTCCAATCCTTTTCCGCTTAATAGTGTTTCTTTAGCCAGTTCAAAACCTGCTTTTGGCGAAAGCTTTCTAACCGTCGCGATCGCCATTCCAGCATTTGCCGAAACCACGTTATTCTGCGCTTCGCTACCTTTGCCGCTGATGACCTGCATAAAAATATCTGCCGATTCCTTGATGCTTTCGCCGCCGTAGATCGCTTCTTGTTTGATTTCGGCTACGCCAAAATCTTCCGGTGACAGCATGCGCTCGCTGTTGTTGGTAATCGCTTTAGTTTTTCCGGTAAGCGCGATCTCGTCATAGCCATCCAAGGAGTGCAAAATCGTAAAATTCTTATCGCCTTTTTGGTACAGATAGCCATACATGCGAGCCAGTTCCAGATTAAAAACCCCAACCAATTGATTATCTGGAAATGCCGGATTTACCATGGGTCCTAGCATGTTAAAGAAGGTCTTTACGCCAAGTTCATGGCGTATGGGCGCGACATTTTTCATCGCAGGGTGAAAAAGCGGGGCGTGCAATACGCAAATCCCGGCCTCGTCCAGACAGCGCTGTAAAAAGTCTTTATCACTGCTGAACTTTATGCCCAAATGTTCCATTACATTGCTGCTGCCACTCACCGAAGAAACGCCATAATTGCCGTGTTTGGTCACGTTGATCCCAGCACCGGCCGCTACAAAAGAAGAAAGCGTGGAGATATTGAATGTATTCTTGCCATCGCCGCCGGTGCCGCAAAGATCAATGCTGTTGTAGCCTTTAAAATTCACCGCTAGACAAAGATCTAACAATGCGTCGCGAAAACCTTCCAATTCGTTTATGGAAATACTCCGCATCATATAAACGGTCACAAAAGCGGCGATCTGACTGGGATTGTATTTTCCTTCGGATATGTTTACCAGCACTTCGCGTGCTTCCTGCTTATCGAGCTGCTCGTGGTTGATGAGTCGGTTTAAAATATGTTTCATTCCCCTGCTGTACTGCATACGTTTTCCCCAAAGTGGAAGAAACTATCCGCATGTTTATGGTTACTTTTTATTTCATTTTTCGATTTCATACTATCTAAAATATTTAGAATTTATATTTTTTTGAATTTAAGATCTCAACCCATTTTCACCCAATTTTCAATTATTTTTTTACCATCTGGCGTCAATACCGATTCTGGGTGAAACTGAACCCCACGCAAGTCATAACTGCGGTGACGCAAGGACATTATCTGGCCGTTTACATCTACTGAAGTGATCTCCAGCTCATCGGGAAACAGCTCTGGAGAAACCACCCAGGAATGGTAACGGCCTATTTCGAATTCCTTGTCAATGCCTTTATACAGCGGTTCATCGGCAACGATTTGCGTTGCTGTTGTCGCTACTCCGTGAAAAACGGTATCGAGATTGGTCAGGCTTCCGCCAAAAACTTCGCCAATCGCTTGCTGTCCCAGACAAACGCCAAGAATAGGTTTCTTGCCCGCGTATTCTTTAATAATTGCCTTTAAAAGTCCGGCTTCTTCTGGGATTCCCGGCCCCGGGGAAAGCATGATTTTGTCATAATCAGCGACTTCCGCAAGCGTAATTTTATCGTTCCGCTTCACGGTAACCAGACAATCCAGCGCTTCCAGATAATGCACGAGATTATACACAAAACTGTCGTAATTGTCTATGACCAATATTTTAATCTCTTTTCCTGAATCGCCCACAGGCAGGTTTAATTCTCCATGAGAAGGGGAGGAATTTTGTTTGGTTTCTATTTTATTATTTTTATTCATTTTTAACTTTTCTAATTACTTAAAATAACCACCCTCCCGATAATTATCGGGATCAGCAAAGCTGAAATTTTCCCATCCTTAAAAAGGCGGGGAGCCCCAAACTTTCAACTCCCTTTGGGAACTAGTAACCCGTCAGATTGGAGTTCCCCCTTCGGGGGTTAGGGGGATTTTAAATCTCCTCCGCTAACTCCAGCGCCCGAGTAAGCGCGCCCAGTTTGTTATAGACCTCCTGGAGTTCATTCTCCGGTTTGCTGTCACTTACCACGCCGGCACCAGCTTGATAGTGCAATTTGTGGTTTTTACTGAGGAAGGAACGGATGATGATCGCATGGTTAAAATCGCCATAAAAGTCCATAAAACCGATCGCACCACCATAAAAATCGCGATTTACATTTTCATATTTTTCCAGCAGCTGCATGGCGCGGTGTTTTGGCGCCCCGCTGAGCGTTCCTGCCGGAAAAGTATCTGCCACCACTTGCATTGTTGAAGTCTTCGGATTTTTGGTTGCGGTCACTTTGCTCACGAGGTGGATCACATGGGAGAAAAACTGAACCTCGCGATAGGTTTCCACTTTTACATTGGTGCCATTGCGGCTCAGGTCGTTACGGGCAAGATCGACCAGCATAACGTGCTCGCTGTTTTCCTTGGGGTCCTCAGAAAGTGTTTTGGCCAGGGCGGCATCCTGCTCATCATTGCCCGAACGTTTTATGGTGCCGGCAATGGGATGTATTTCGGCTTGGCTCGATTTCACCACCAATTGCGCCTCGGGCGAACTGCCGAAAATCTTGAAATTGCCATAATCAAAATAAAACAGATACGGACTCGGATTTACGCTGCGCAGCGCGCGGTACACATTGAACTCATCGCCGGTAAAGCCCTGCGAAAAACGTTTAGACGGTACGATCTGAAACACGTCGCCGCGCTGACAGTGCTTTTTGCATATGTTTACCAGTTCTTTATAAGCTTCATCGGTGATGTTGGATTCCGTTTCGCCCTGCCGACTGAAATGATATTCAGCAAAATTCTTGACCTTTAACGCTTGCTCGATCTCGTTCAGGTTGTGTGCGTCGGTGGTGCTGTGCGAAAAAATATACGCCTGATTATTAAAGTGGTTTATGGCGATAATATTACCGTAAACGGCATAATACAGGTCGGGTATTTCCAGATCGCCCTTTTTCTTATTGATCTGTACCTGCTCAAAATAACGCACCGCATCGTAGGACATATAGCCAAAAAGACCGTTGTCAATGACCTTATAATCGGTTTTTTCGGTTTCAAAACTTTGTGCGAAATCCTCCAGTATTTTGACCACATTGGTAGATTTGTCAATCGGCGTACGAACAAGTTTTCCGTCAGGGAATTCCTGAAAAACACACTCCTTTTCCACTTTTATGGAAGCGATTGGGTTGCAGCAAATGTAGCTGAAGGTATTGTCATTTGCCCGGTAATCGCTGCTTTCTAAAAGTAAGCTGTTGGGAAATTTATCACGCAGGCGCAGGTAAACGGATACCGGGGTTATGGTATCGGCCAGCAGTTTTTTGCTTTTTGTTTTAAGACTGTATTTCATGTTTTGTTCAAAATTCGTTGTCTGTCTGATCGACTTTAAGATTTCCGCCGCAGTTCATCCTGAGCTTGTCGAAGGGCGGAAATGAAATATTTTATAAAAAAATAAAGGCCCGTCGTGATTGACGGGCCTTTTGTATATGATTTTAATACACGGGGTCACTCACGACATTAACGTTGTGTGATCCACCACCAAGTATTTGCTATATTTAATCTCATGGAGCCTCAAAGATAGAAATCAGTTTTTAAAATGCAAACTATTTTTGAATTTCTCTGTACATTTTTTTTAATCAGAAGAATTTCTTTTCAACTTACATGGTCAGGGTAATATCAAGTTCAAAGTTGTCGCGTATGGTCTGGTCGCCCAGATTGTCAAAAAACGTACCGGAGCCGTAACGCACATTGAATTTTGAGCGGTCAATCATCAGTTTTGTGTGGGCCGTGTTGCCGTCTACATCAAGTTCAAAGGTAAGCGGTTCTGTGTTTTCTTTGATTGTTAGATCGCCCACCATAGAATAGCCTTTTTCGGTTCGGTTAACTTCAGACATGTTGAGTATGGCCGTGGGATATTTATCAACGCCAAAAAAGTCTTCGGTTTTTAAATGGCCCTCCAGGTTCTGTTTTTCTTCGCCTTTAAGATCGGTCACTGTGATAGTGGGTATATCAATAATAAAGTGACCGCCAATGATGGTGTCTCCTTCTTTTTCAAAATGGCCTTCTTTGAGGTCTATGGTACCGTGATGTTTTCCGAGTACTTTTTTCCCGGTCCATTTGATCGTGCTTGATTTGATTGCTACTTTTTCCATAATTTAAATGTATTTGTTTATAATTATTTATTCGGCAAAAACCGAATTTTAGGTGAATTAAAGGATTTTTAAGGGGTGAAAGCTTAATTTTTGATTGGCCGAAACAGCTGATTTATACCGTTTCAAATAATTCAGCCTGTGGCCTTCTCACTTTCTTGTCATACTGGTGTTTATCATCAGCACTACGATAGCCTAAGGCCACCACGGCTACGGCATGCAGGTTGTCTTTTTTCAGGTTAAGGATGTTATCAAAGGCGTCTGCATCAAAGCCTTCCATGGGGCAAGCATCAATTTTATGGATTGCTGCGGCACTCAATAAATTGCCAATGGCGAGATAGACCTGTCTAGAGGCCCAGATGCTTTTGGCTGCGGGGTCAAGACCAATGAGCGAATTTTTCATCACGCTGGCATACGTATCCATACTGCCTTTTTCAATTTCCTGAATACGTTCTGCATGGGCGATGTAAGAATCTACAAGTTTCTCGCCAAAATCAGTGCGGTGCGTAAACACAAAAATCTGTGATGCATCGGTAAATTGGGCCTGATTGTAGCCTGCTTCCTTTAAGTGTTGCTTTGTATTTTCATCTTCGATCACAAAGATTTTGTAGGGTTGCAGACCGTAAGAAGTGGCAGAAAGTTGGATGGCATCTTTTAAGATTTTTAAATCGTCTGCGCTCAATTTTTTAGAGGCATCAAACTTTTTTGTAGCGTAGCGCCAGTTTAACTGTTCTATGTAATTACTCATGCGTTCTCATTTTATTTAATAAATCGTTTAATTGTATACATTCTTGTTGGCTGAGATTGGCTGTATTCTCACTGTTTGCTTGTTCCGTTAGGGGGTCTAATGTGGTAAGAAGATCAAGTCCATTTGGCGTAATCTCTATCTCCACTGTACGCCGATTAGTAGGGCAGAGCCTGCGTTTTACCAATTCTTTTGCAATTAATTTATCCACCAGTCTCGAGATGTTGCTGTTCTTGTCCACCATGCGCTCCTGAATACAGACCAAACTGGCCGGCTTTCCTTTTTGTCCTTTCAGAATGCGCATCACATTATATTGTGGCACACTGATGTCATACTCCTTTAAAATTGAGGATATCGTTTCCTCAAGTAAGCGCGTAGTATAGCCTAAATTGATAACCAATTTTGTAGCTAAACTAGTAACATTGCTTAATTTTAAAATTACTTCTATATCCATGGATGTATATACAATTATTGTAGATACAAATTTAAAATCTTTACTGGTGTTGTATCCTAAATTTACTATTATTTAACAATTGGTATAGTTTTAAGATTGATTGTCCGCTTAATGTCCTAAAAGATAAAAGCAGCTCAAATTATTCATGTTTTCCTTAGTTGAGATGCTTTTTGTCTACCCTTCGACTGCGCTCAGGATGACAAAAATCAGATTAGGACATTAAGCGGATATACATTTTTAAGATAATAAACAGAAAAAATCGAGTCATTATCTATATTCTTATGTTATTTTATTCTTAAACCGAAATCCATAAGACGTCTTGCCGCGTATATTTGCCGAAAGTACAACCCACTTGAATTTCTTCAGATATATTCTGCCCTGCATCATGATTCTATTTTTTTCTTGTAAAGGAAAACAGCAAAAAATGGTTGAAAATGATTCTGCAATACTAAATGATCAGAATGTCGAGATTCTAAGTTATGATTTTAACGGTTTTGAGCCCTTACTCCACAAAAAGGACGATACGCTGCGCATTATTAATTTCTGGGCCACATAGTGCAAGCCTTGTGTAAAAGAGCTTCCGGCCTTTAAGCGCATTGCTCAAGAATTCAACGGTAAAAAAGTGAAAGTAATTTTTGTAAGCTTGGATTTTCCTGAACAAATGGAGAGTAAGTTAATTCCTTTTGTAAAAGAAAGAAAGTTAGAAAGCGTGATTCTTCTTGATGCTCCGAAAAGCAATAGCTGGATTCCCAAAGTGGACGAATCCTGGAGCGGCGCGATTCCCGCAACTTTGATCTATAAAAAGGGACAGCGTGATTTTTATGAAAACGGGTTTGACTACTCCTCATTAAAGGCAGCCCTTACCGATTACGATCTCTGATAAATGAATGTACAATGAAAAAATTAGCAGTTCTAGCGATCCTTGCCCTATTGGTAATTATTTCGGTCTTTGCCTTAAGTACTATAAATTTTGACAAGTCCGGTTATAAGGTAGGTGATACTGCCATGGATTTTTCGCTGAAAAATGTCGATGAAAATAGAGTTTCGCTTTCCGATTATAGAAATACCAAAGGTTTTATTATTGCTTTTACCTGTAATACCTGTCCGTTTTCACAAGCTAATGAAGGTCGTCTCATCGCCATTGATCAAAAATATAAGGAGCAGGGTTATCCTGTTATTGCCATAAACCCCAATGATTCCAACGCTAAAGATGGCGAAAGCTTTGCGGCAATGCAAAAACGGGCCCGTCAGAAACACTTTACGTTTCCCTATTTGTATGAAGGAGATCAAAAAGTTCATGAGATTTATGGCGCAGTAAAAACACCTCATATTTACCTTCTTAATAAAGAGAAGGGCGAACTGATAGTAAAATACATTGGTGCAATAGATGACAGTGCGCGTAATGCAAGCAATGTAGATGAAAAATTTCTTGAAAATGCTTTAGATGCCCTGCTCGCCGGCAATCCCATAAAAGTTACTTCCACAAAGGCGATAGGCTGTTCCATAAAAAGTTGAAGTTTCAGTTTTAGTAATGCAAAAAACCGGATGTTTATAGGCAGATTATAGGGTGTTTTTGCCTGTTTTTCTACTTTTATATTCTATTTCCTTTGCCGCTTGTCTCTCTTTATTTAAAAAAATCCTTAATTTTAAGGCTTCAATTAGTTGGACTTAGAGCTTGTTTAAAGTCAATTCAAACTTATTTCCAAAAGTTTGAGGTTCTGGTTAAGACTAAAAATTATTGAATATCGGGATATTCAATAATTTTTAGACAACGCTATGGTTCTTAATCCCGATAGCTATCGGGATGGAAAATTAGAAAGAAGTCAGTTTAAACAAGCTCATAATTCGCTTCCACGAAAGCAAACGAATGTCCCTGCTGCTGCAACATATTATTTTCCGCAGGGCGAAACAGAAAATACAAATAGAATATATGAAAAATATCACACAAGAAGAATGGGCAAAAGGAATCGCCCAAGATAAGAATGTCGAAATTCTTGACGTACGTACCGATGAAGAAGTGGAAGATGGCATGATCCCAAATGCCAAGCACATCGACATTCACAAAGGCCAGGGATTTATAGATGAGGTGGAAAAAATCGATAAATCAAAAAACATATACGTTTATTGCCGCAGCGGCGCCCGCAGTGGTCAGGCGTGCCAAATTATGGACAGCCTGGGTTTTGAAAACACCTACAACCTTGAAGGTGGTTTTATGAAATGGAAAGGCGAGACTTGTTAAGGACTGTATAATGTATATTGTATACTGTACATTGTAAGCAGTATACGTTTTACATTATACATCTACTTTTACACTTTTTAACGATGCGCTGCAAATGTATACGTTTATTGCCGCAGTGGTCAGGCGTGCCAAATTATGGACAGCCTAGGTTTTGAAAACACCTACAACCTCAATGGTGGTTTTATGAACTGGAAATGCAAGACTTGTTAAGGCTGTATTTTGTATATCGTAAGCTGTATTTTGTAGATTGTAAACTGTACATTGTAAACGGTATATGTTTTACAATATACAGTATACATTCCTTGACAATGTATTGCAAACGTATATATATTTATTGCCGCAACGTTCAGGCATGCTGGATAATGGACAGTTTGGGTTTTGGAAACACCTACAACCTCAATAGTGGTTTTATGAACTGGAAAGGTGAGACTTGTTAAGACTGTATTTTGTATACTGTACATTGTAAACAGTATACAACTTACAATATACATTATACAACCTTTAAACCCTTTTATAGGACAATTTTTTCAGAACCATTTTCTGCCGACTCAAAAATGGCTTCCACAATTCGTATATCGCGCAATCCTTCCTGACCTGGAACCATCATGGGTTTGTTGCTTAAGATAGAAAGGGCGTCGTTATCCATCTGTATGGCCTGTTGCACGCAATCGCATGGTAGCAGTTTTTTGCCGTCAGAAGTGCTTCCTGCTACGCCCGTATAACTTTGAAAGGGCGAGAGTTCATAACTGCCATCGGCGCACTGTATTTCCAGATTGTTGTATCCGTCGGCGTAAGAGACTTTACAATCTGCTTTGATCTCACCGGGAAATTCCATGCTAAAATAGGTAATTTCATTGGCGCCGTTTGTAAATAAGCCTGAACGTGTATTCTCGTGCCGCGCCGTTACCCATAACGGTTCTAGACCAGTGCTATAACGGGTTGCGTTAAGCGGATAAACGCCCATGTCATAAATCGCGCCGCCCCCTTTTGCGCCGTCCAGCCGCCAACCGCCAGATGCCCCGATCCTAAAACCGGCCGCTGTGCTTACACTTTGCATCGCGCCATAAGGTTTTGTTTTCGCCCACTGCATGATCTGGCGGGTGTTTTTCTCGTGCTGCATCCGGTATCCTATAGCAAGTTTGACTTTATTCTGTTTGCAGGCATCTATAATTTCCTGACATTCCATCGCGGTCATCGCCATGGGTTTTTCACAGAAAACATGTTTGCCGGCGTTAGCTGCGGCAACGGCATATTTAGCATGTAAAAACGTGGGCGTGACTATATAAACCACGTCAATAGCATCATTGTTGGCCAGGTCGCCCATGTTCTCGTAATTGTAAACATTATCATCCCTGATATTATATTTCTTTTTCCATTGAGGGATTTTTTCGGGACTGCCGGTGATAATTCCTCGTAGTTCAATATGTGTGGTCTGTTGAAGTGCCGGTGCAAGTTGGGTCGTTGCATAATTGCCAAGGCCCAATAATGCTACGCCAAGTTTCTGTTGTTGACCAAAAATAGCCTGCGGCAAGGGCAGCGCACTTGCGGCGAGAAATAAACCGGACTTCTTTATAAAACTTCTTCTATCTTCCATTAGCCTTCATTTTTAGTTGTGCGCATTTAAAAACCAGTGTACGCTCAAATCGCTCGGAAAAGTTAATCATTGACCAAATAATTCAATGTGCAATTAACTGATTTTTAATGTTTTTTACTAGAAATAAAAGAAAGGTAGAAATAGGAACAAACTTATATATTTAGATTTTTTCCGCGGAAGTGTGAATAGGAGCATTTTATTTACAAAAACTGATTGAAAGTTCGTATTATCAGCCTAATACGCTGAAAATCGGTCATTCTTAGCTGAAAAATGAACAGGATTACATCAGAAATCAATCCGGAAATTCGATTAAGGCGTGCTGGTTATTTCAAAATTTTCATCGGTTTTTTATCTTTATCCATCGCTACAAAAGTAAAGGCGCCACTTACGGCTTTTTCCCTTTCCTCAGAATACATTTGTTCCACAAAAATCTCCACGCGTACGGTAAGGCTGGTATTGCCTATTTTTTCAACCTTTCCCAGTAGTTCTACGATTGTACCGGCTGGAATGGGCCTGGTGAAATCTATACGTTCCGAGCTTACGGTGACCATACGTTCCCTGCTGAAACGGGTCGCGGTAATAAATGCGGTCTCATCCATAAGTTGCATTGCCGTACCGCCAAAAAGGGTGTCATAATGGTTTGTGGTATTTGGAAAAACGGCCTTAAAAATACTTGTTGTTGATTGTTCTATACGTTCTTGTGTTGTCATTTATTTTCTTTAAAATGGTTGCCCAAAATCTGTTTTAGGTTCTTATTATGCTGTTTTACATTATATACTACACGCAACTCGCGCATACAGGAAGCACATAGGCAATCTGTAAATTGTGTATTGATGTATTCCCGCTGTGCGGCGGTAAGTTTTACCGTACTGCACTGGCAAAGCATAATAGAGCCCACCTTGCACTCAAAGCGAGTTTTGCAACGTGGGCAATATTTTTCCTCATGTTTCGCCATGGTCTAGTTAACTTCTTCCTTTTGCAGTTCTGCCCTCATTTTTTTGGCTGCTGAAACCATTTCGGTCAGTGCGGCCCTGGTTTCTTCCCAATGCCGGGTTTTAAGTCCGCAATCGGGATTTACCCAGAGCTGGTCTTCCGGGATTACCGCTTTGGCTTTTTCCAGTAGGGATACCATTTCATTTTCGCTGGGCACACGCGGCGAATGTATGTCATA
>JBDNGW010000241.1:0-14005 GCA_041689735.1 Leeuwenhoekiella sp.
TAGGTTCCTTAAATACTTTTTTATTGGCAATAATTCGCTCCAGAGAAAGTAGTAAAGAGGGTAGTAAAAGCAAGTTTGCAAACATTGCGAACATCAGCGTGGCCGAAACCAGTCCGCCCATGGCAATCGTTCCACCGAAACTGCTTACCATAAATACAGAAAATCCAAAAAAGAGCACGATGGAAGTGTAGAACATGCTCAGTCCCGTTTCACGCACAGACGCATAGACTGATGTTTTTATTTTCCAACCCGTTTTCTTCAATTCCTGGCGGTATTTGGCCAAAAAGTGAATCGTGTCATCTACCGAGATCCCAAATGCAATACTAAAAACTAAAATGGTAGACGGTTTTATGGGAACACCGAGATAACCCATAAGTCCGGCGGTAATGACAAGAGGCAGTAAATTGGGGATCAGTGAGATCAGGATCATTTTAAAGGATCGAAACATCCAAGCCATAAAAAGTGAAATAAGTAGTATGGCCAGCGAAAGGCTAATTATAAGATTATTAACGAGATAATCTGTTCCTTTCTGAAAGACAAGGGCTTTTCCCGTTAGGGTAACAGTGTAGTTTTCTTTGGAAAAAAGGGCGTTAATCTTGGTGTTTAGGTTGTTTTCTACCTTTTCCATGCGATCTGTACCAATGTCCTGCATAAAAGTGGTCATACGGGCATACTGGCCTGTACTGTCCACATAACTGTCCATAAGCCCGTTTTTATTGTCAAAACTGCTAGCATAAGGCAAAATAAAGTTGCGCTCGTTAGAAGTAGGGATCTGGTAATATTTTGGCGAACCGTTATAAAAGGCCTGTTTGCTGTATTTTACCAAGTTCACGATTGATATTGGTTTAGAGAGTTCAGGGATTTCTGAAATAGTCTGACTCAGTTCATCCATGCGTTCAAGCGTGGGTAATTTGAGAACGCCTTTTGGTCTTTTGGTATCTATTAATATTTCCAAAGGCATAATTCCTTCAAACTGGTTTTCAAAAAACTTTATGTCACTATAAAATGTGGTGTTTTTCGGCATATCTTCCAATAAACTGCCGGAAACTCGGATCTGAGATATGCCTATCATGCTTACGATAAGCAAACTTATGGATACTATAAAAATGCTAATGCGGCGGTTGCGCACCATATTTTCCATCCAGTTGACAAAGCTTTCAATCCACGATTTGCCCAGATGCTTAAGATGACGCTCCTTAGGTGGTGTCATATAGCTGTACATGATGGGAATAATGAGCAGGCTCAAGAGAAAAATCGCCAAAATATTGATGGAGGCCACAACACCAAATTCCTTCAGCAAAGAACTTTTAGTAAGTATAAACGTCGCAAAACCAGAAGCGGTTGTAATATTGGTCATTAAAGTGGCATTGCCCACCTTAGTGATCACGCGCTGCAACGCCTTCACCTGATTGCCGTGTTTTTTATATTCCTGTTGGTATTTATTGATGAGAAAAATACAGTTGGGAATTCCTATCACAATGATGAGCGGTGGGATAAGTGCGGTGAGCACCGTGATTTCATAACCCAAAAGCCCTAAGAATCCAAAAGCCCACATTACACCTATCATTACGGTAAGCATGGCGATCAAAGTAGCGCGGTAGGAACGAAAAAAGAAAAAGAAAATCAACGAGGTCACCAGCAGGGCGCCGCCCACAAAAATACCTATCTCGTCTATAATATTTTTGCTGTTGAGCGTGCGGATGTACGGCATACCGCTCGCTCTCACGTTGACGCCAGTAGCCGCTTCAAAGTTTTCTATTAAAGGGATGAGGTGATCTAGGATAAAGGTCTTTCGGGCAGGCGTATTTACGATATCTTTTTTGAGGTAAATCGCACTGCGCACCGCACCAGATTTCCTATTGTAGATCAAGCCTTCGTAAAAGGGCAAACTGTCAAAAAGCTGTTTTTTATACCGATTTGCTTCGGTGTTAGATGTTACCTTTTTGCTGATGAAAGGATCAAATTCAAAACGTTTGGGATTATCCTTCTTTTTTAAAAGTTTTAAATCCTGAAGCGAGACGGAGAGTGCCACTTCATCATAGCGGTTCAAACTGTCTGAAAGTGCGTTCCACCTGTTGAGCACATCTGGAGTGAACAACGAAGAATCCTGAATTCCCAGAACTATTAGGTTGCCCTCTTCTCCAAATTTATCCAGAAAATGCTGATATTCTTGATTGACGGGATGATTTTCGGGAAGGAGGTTTGCTTCGGTATAGCTGAAGCGCATGTCTTTCCACTTGGTTGCCAGAAATATAGTTACGCCCAGTATCAAGATCAAAATAACCAACCGGTTCCGTAAAATAATACGGGCCACGGCGTCCCAAAAACTAAAGGTCAAAAACTTTTTCATCTTAAAAAATTAGCGGCAGCAAAGTTACTTGTTTAAGCCCTTTTCAGGGTACAAAGAACTGGAATTTAAAGGGAAAGGTTGAAAGTAAATTTTAAGGCAATATTGTCCTCAAAATTGGGAAGGTGGTAAGCGCCATATCTATAGGTAAGGCTGGTACCAAAACCGAAGAGGATCTTGTTGATCTCAAATCCACTTTCAGAATAGCCATGTTTAAGCGAACCGAACTGCACATTAAGGTGATTTTCGGGATTGCGCACGTCACCTATAGCGTAACGGGTAATAAAGACCATTTCTGGCTTGAATTTTTTGCCAAGATCAAAAGGTCTGAACCGGTGCTTGATCTCTAAGGTTGCCAGTCGGTCAGAATAGAACTCTCCAAAATACATAGTTTCAAAACTGTTGATCCCGGCCACCGAAAAACGCTGTAAAATAGTTTCTTTATTGGGAGCGTTCGGGAAGGCATGGTAAAGCTGTGTAAGGGGAATGTCACCGTAGGCCAATTTACCCTCGACCAAAAATTGCGTGGTGGATTTAATGAGGCGGTCTATCTGATAAAATAATTTACTGGCGATCTTGGTATAGTTGAAATCACTGTTAAAAACCCCTTTGATACCTTGAGTAACCTGAGCGGTAACAACGGGATAGCCGTCATAAATTTCGGTAGTTCCAGCCTTGGTGTGCATGTATTTGCTAAATGGCGTCCAGCGCACGCCAAAAGAGGCCTCGCTCAAGATATAATCTCTATAATTTTTTCCGTCATTTAAAAAAGTATAGGGGATGATCTGGGTAATATTGATATTTGCCAGTTGCAGTTCAGAAAGAATTTTTGGCGTTAACCGGTATTCTTGATTGACCCTAATGGTTTTATGATCATAATACTGACTTATGTTTACCAGGCGGGGCTCAAAAAGAGAATAGACCCTACGATCGGTAAGATAGCTGTAGCTGCCCACTTCTTGCAGGTCATCAATATAGGTAAGGCTCAACCAGGCACCGTGATATTCATCCAGCAAAACACCGCCACCCACGCCATATTTAAACGCTTTATCCTTAAATCCATAAGCCACATAACCCTCTAGGCGAAACCGGTCTGAAAATTGGGAATTGGTTATCCCGCCCATGCCCAGGCGCAAGCCTTCATAATTATTGTATTTTATGGGATAGGTAAGGTCAAAATTGAAGAAATCCACCGCATAATAGCCCACGCCAAAATTATCGATTACCTCCAGCCGGTTTTCTATGTTCTCTTTTGAGACAATGTCTTTTAAAAAACCAAAACTGTTGAGGTCATTTTTTGAGAGCAATTCTGGGCGGTATGCTGCCCAAAAAGAATCTGGTTTCTCCCCAGCATCTTCTTCCACAAGAATGGCAAGACCGGGTCGCTGGATTTTTATGGATGGTGAAAATGAAAAATTGGAGTTTACTTGCGATGAGATCAGGTATTTTCCTTCAATGGCATCACGAATGGGATCTCTTTCTATTGTTCCCACTTCGATTTTTCCTTTGAAAAAAGACAGTCTTTTATGCGTTTTTCCTTTTTCAAGGAAAAGTTGGTTGGCCCGTGGCATATAGATCTCCTGCTCCGGCAAGTAGATGTTTTCCTGAACCATTCTTACAACGATCGCATCATCCAGGTTAATGCTTGCCCGCTGAAGCGCGAGCGATTCCTGGTCAAGCCACAATATACCCACAAGACCGGGAATGGCGTCAGGTTTTTTTGGTGCAAGCCCTACTTTATAACTGGGTCTGTTGTTTATGACGGTGTCGCTTAGTAACGTATAGTTGTAGTGTTTTAAGCCCTTTTTTGAAAATGGACCGGCATAGCGGTTATTGAAAATAATGAAATCTTCATCATAAAAAGACCGGGACTCTATAGTGGTCGCCAATACTTCATAACGCGGCTCGTCAAAACCGGCCATGCGGAAACCCTCTATGCGCTCTAAAAAGCCTACACGCTTTACAAATTCATTTCTCGAGACCTTTTCTGAAAAGAAAGAGTGTGGACTATCATCACTATTGATCAGTGAATCTGTGATAATGCTCTTCTCGTAAGTATCGTAGGCAAACTGTGGCAAGGCCTCTTGTGGATTGTTTGCAGCAGTCCGGTTTATAGCTCTTTGCATGAGCGCGTTAATGTCTGGATCTTGCTGGGCAGTAACAAGATAAGGGGCTAGGATTAATAGAAAAAACAGCTTGTACATCACAGGGTTGAACTTGGGAAATAAGTAGTGAATGTACCAAAAAAAACGACCCGTGGATCGCTCTTAGCTATTGTTTAACGCTTTATACCGTAAGTATTTCCCTTTCTTTGGCAACATGAATATCATCAATCTGTTGAATATATTTATCGGTAAGCTCTTGAACATCGATTTCCGCATTTTTACATAAATCTTCAGCTAAACCATCTTTTTCAAGCTTTTTGATCTCGTTATTAGCATTTTTACGGTCATTTCTGACTCCTATTTTAGCATCTTCCGTTTCCACTTTTGCCTGTTTCACCAAGTCTTTGCGGCGCTCCTCGGTAAGCGGGGGAACATTTATGATCACGCTTTCTCCATTGTTCATGGGATTGAAGCCCAAATTGGAATTCATGATGGCCTTTTCGATTTCACGTATCATTGCTTTTTCCCAAGGCTGTATGGTTAGCGTTCTCCCGTCCGGGGTATTTACGTTTGCAATCTGGGTAAGCGGGGTCTGGCTGCCATAATAATCTACCATTACACCACCTACCATCGCAGGGCTTGCTTTGCCGGCGCGTATATTGACCAGTTCTTTTTTGAGATGGACGACGGCATTTTCCATCATCTCTTCGGTATTGTCTAAAATAAACTGAATATCTTCATTCATAACACAAAAAATTGGCCCTTAACGGGTGAAAATTTAGTCAAATGTACAAATTAAAAATTAACGGTCGTACCCACGCTTTCGCCAGAAACTACCTTGATAAGGTTGCCTGCCTTGTTCATATCAAAAACGATAATGGGCAGTTTGTTTTCTTGACTGAGTGTAAAAGCAGTGGTATCCATAACTTTTAAGCCTTTGCGAAGCACATCTTCAAAAGTGATAAAGTCAAATTTTACGGCCTCTTTATTTTTTTCGGGATCGCTGGTGTAAATACCATCCACACGCGTACCCTTTAAGATCACATCTGCATTGATCTCAATGGCGCGCAATACCGCAGCAGAATCTGTCGTAAAATAGGGGTTACCGGTGCCACCGCCAAAAATCACTACACGGTTTTTTTCCAAATGCCGAATGGCTCGACGACGTATAAAAGGTTCGGCCACTTCGTCAATCCTAATGGCGCTCTGCAGGCGGGTCTGTATTCCGGCATCTTCTAGCGCACTTTGGAGGGCGAGCCCGTTTATTACCGTTGCCAGCATTCCCATATGGTCGCCTTGAACGCGGTCCATTCCAGTACTTGCGCCGGCCACGCCCCTAAAAATGTTTCCACCGCCTATCACAATGGCCATTTGTATGCCCTTGTCTACTACCTTTTTAATCTCATTTGCGTATGCTGCGAGCCGGTCGGGATCAATGCCATATTGTCTATTGCCCATTAAGGCTTCGCCAGATAATTTTAAAAGTATACGATTAAATTGCATGAAGGGTTTGGTTGTTTGGGCGCAAATATACGGTTTAATGAGTTTGTGGAAAAAAAAGAATCTTTAAGATGTGAGAACAGATTCTTTACCTCAATTCGATACATTTGAACAAGACTGCAATATGATGGAGTTTAATGCAGTCTTTATAATGGGAACGAAAAAGGATCAGAATTTGTGAGCAACACTATAAAGAAATACAGTTTTATGCATAATTCATCTATGGCTCAACTGGATCCACAAAAAATGAAAAGATCGCTTCTATTTATGTTATTGATCAGTCAGTTTTGTTTTGCGGAAAATACTCCGGAAATAAGCATTTTGACTTGCTGGGCAGGTGATGAAGTGTATTCGGTTTTTGGGCATTCGGCCATTAGAATTGTAGATGGGGAAACCGATATAGTTTACAACTTCGGGATGTTTGATTTTGAAACATCGAATTTCACTTTAAAATTCGTTACCGGTCGTTTAGAATATCGATTGGGCATTGAAAAAACCGAGGATTTCATCAAACAATATTCCGATGATAATAGAAGGGTTTCAGAACAAAACTTAAATCTCAGTAAGCAAGAAAAAACGGAATTAATTGAGAAACTGGACTTTCTGTATAAACCGGAAAATAGAAGCTATATCTACTCCTTTTTAGAGAAAAACTGTTCTACGGAAATTCGTGATCTATTAATTGAAGTGGGCGTTGAGTTTCCGAAGGAAACATTGGAAAAAACCAACAGGGATTTGATAAATCTTCACCTAAGAAAACAACGGTGGCTTCGGTTCGGAACAAATCTTTTGTTGGGAAAATCATTGGACAAGAAAAGCGGCAGATTTGAGAGTATGTTTTTACCGAAATTTTTAAAACAGGAAATCAATAAGGCCACTTTAAATGGGCAAACGCTTGTAAAGTCCGAAACAGTATTAAACAAAACGAAAAGTAAGGAAGAAATTAATTGGTATAATTGGATTTCTCCATTCGTGGTATTTTCAATTTTACTGTTGGTTTATCTTTTTGTAAAATCAAAGTCAGTTGAATCAATTTTTATCTTTTCCATTGGAAGTATTGGCATGATCTTGCTGACAATGGGTTTATTCTCGGACCATCCAGAAGTAAAGAATAATCTGAATATTTTATGGAGCAATCCACTATATTATTTTTACCTACCAGTGTTTAAAAATGACCATTTTAAAAAGCCTTTGGCGTATGTTTTATTAACGATGCTTTTAATGACTGTTTTAATATGGATTGCTGGGTATCAATCTTTTGATATAGGTATAATTCCCTTACTTATGATTTTAACTATAATAAATATCAAGTACATCAATAATAAGTTCATATTGACAAATAAGCGGATATAGCGGGTTATGTATTTAAAATGAGTATTTTAGAGAGGTATTGGCAATGCCATTCCATCAAATTTACTCCCTGTCCGGTAACCTGCATTAAACATAGCTGTTGTGAAATTATTCTTAACCTTTATAATCAGTTTTTTTATTTGGGATGCAGTTTCTGCTCAAGGGATTGATCGGCCTAGGGATTCCATTGTCTTTGGGATAAAAATGCCAGATTTTTATCTGAAAATGCCCAACAATGATTCCCTTAATTTTAATACCGAAACATATCGCGACGCCGAAAAACTTCAGGAAGTACTCATTTATAAAAATAACAAAATAAATGCGGTGGCGCTGGGCATCATCCCACATGAAATAAAAAAGCTAACACTAAATGAAAAGAGAGTAGTTACCGCGGGTACCTTTAAGCCGATTGACTTACTAAAAATCATTGCCGGCGGGATGCCGCTTGATCCTGTAATAAACGCCATTAGCGGCCGAACCAAAAGACTGAAGAAAATCGTTGTTTTAGAACGCAAAGCGCTGAATGTTGATTTTCTCATGGAAAACTACTCCGCCTATATTTCTGAAAACTTCCGCATAGCGGAAACTGATTTCGGTAGATTTCTATATTTTATGGCCGATGATCCCAAATGCTCGGAAGTTATTGCCGCTAAAAACAAAAACATGATCGAGTTTTTTATGGCTGAAAACTGGGTGGCTTTTAATACGGAGGAGTAAATAAAATCATAGTTTTTTTAAGGGTATTGATCCTTTTTTCGGCATGAAACCGCACAGGGTGAATGCATTATTAAATTGTACTAAGGATCTGTTTAGAAATAACCTGCCCATTTCTATGGGTTCTTTTGCCCAGCAACTGCGTTAAAAATACTCGCCATAGCTACGGCTATGTCTGCGTTTTTCGCCTTGTTGATGAACAAAATAACTGCCTATAATTCGGTCACTTTATTTCTGAACAGATCCAAAGTATTTAGTTTGATTATTTCGGGAATTATAACTTGTTTTTGATACATTGCACCTAATAATTTAGTTCAAAAATAATGTTTCTATTCAAGTCTATATTTGTTAAAATAATAATCAATGGTGAAAATAAAGATCGTTTTGATAGCATTTTGCGCAATCTTTTCAAGCATGGAGGCACAGGATAAATCAGGGATTGTCACCTACAGAGGAGTTGTCAATGAAAAATTTGTAGATAGTTTTTTGATTGATTTAAAGACTAAAGACATTCCCATGTACACAAAACAGAGTATTATGGAAATGTTAGGGAATGCCGAGGTAGAAGAATACGAACTGCATTTTAAAAACGGCGAATCCTATTATTTCAATATTCCCTCATTTGAGACTACCGAAGGGTTGACATCAGGAAGTAGGGCGGGCGTAACGCCATATTATACGAACACCACTACAGATACGATCATTGAGATGACTCGATCTCTTGGAAATATATCACGCACACCCTTAGATTGGGAAAATACCAATAAAACTAAAGAAATAGGCAATTATACCTGTTATCAAGCTACGGTTACAGAAAAACGGTATAGCCGGCAGGGTCATTTTTATAACCGGAATATCATTGCGTGGTTTACACCAGAAATCCCTTTAAATTTTGGGCCTAAACATTTTAAAGGTCTTCCTGGACTGATTTTGCAAATAGAAGAAAACGAGTATACCCTAACCGCAATAAAGCTAAACTTAAATCCTGAAAACAAAGATTTGAAAATAAAAAGGCTTGATAAAAATGATAAGGTGATTACCGAAGAAGAATCCTATAGGCGTATTGGAGGATTGCAAGCGGATCTAAAAAAAAAGTATAAAAATTAGCATTGCTTTAATCTAAGCTGTGCTATTTCTATTGTCTATAACATTTAAAATGATAAATAAAATGAAAAATCTGTTATTATATATCTGTTTAATTTTAGTCACGATAGTCTATGCACAAAACAGAACCGGTAGTATTACCTATAAAGGTGTTGTTAATGAAAAGTTTGTAGATAGTTTTTTAATTTCACCTTGAAAATCCACCTGCTTTGCAGGTGGTTATGTTCTGATGGCTATGCCTGTAATGCATATTCTTTGACACTTTGTTTTTTGCATATTACCGAAACGTCAAAGTTGGTTAACTGAAAGCACTTGCCCTAGACGCCCCCTTTGGGGGTTAGCCAAAGCCACCTTCTTAGAAGGTGTGATTTTTACTTGATATTAAAAAAAAGAGCTTGCCGATGGCAATTAAGCAAAACATTATATCTGCATTAAATAATGCAAAAACAGAAGAGTTTATATTAAATTTTAAAAACGAGGAATCTTATTATTACAAAAAGCCTGATTTAGAAGAAGAGAGTTATCTTATGGGCAGTAGAGCCGGTGTATCACCTTTTTACACTAACAATGCCACTAATATGATTATACGGATAAGTAGACCCTTGGGAAATATTGCTCATGCGCCACTGGATTGGGAAATAACCAATAAAACGAAAAAAATTGGGGATTACACTTGCCGTCAGGCTAAAACCACTGAAAAACTATACGGCAGGCAACACGGAGACTATCATTATAGACATACCATCGTATGGTTTACCCCAGAAATCCCTTTGAATTTTGGGCCTAAATATTACAAAGGGCTTCCGGGATTGATCCTACAGATCGAAGAGAAAGAATTTACATTGACCGCAATAAAAATCAACTTAAATCCTTCTGAAGAAGTAAAAATCACCAGAGTTGAAAGTGATGATAATGTTATTACCCAAGAGAAGTCTTATAACCGCATCAATGAATTAGAAGCAGACCGAAAAAAAAGAATGTCAAATAACCGGTAATTTTCGCTTTTTCTATTTTAGTTTATGAATATTAAAACATATCTATTTTTTTCTCTTCTTGTTTTATTCCAAATTAATGTTTTCTCCCAAAGCACGTTAACCGGCACGATAAAAGACAGCCTAAATAATCCTCTAGCCAATGCCAATATTATCGCGGAGCCGCAAGATTCCCTGCAACGGATAAAGTTTGCTATAACCAGTAAGGATGGTGCATACCGCTTAAAACTGGAGAACATACGCTATACCATTACGGCCAGTTATATGGGTTTTAAGCCTTTTGTTTTTGAAGTAAATCCTTCTGAAACCACAGTGCGCGACATCGTTTTACAACCTCAGGCGGAAGGGCTAAAAGAAGTGGTTATCGAGATGCCGATCGTAGTCAAAGAGGATACCATCATCTACAATGTGGACAAACTGGTCACCGGCGAGGAGCGTAAACTTAAAGATGTACTTAAAAAACTGCCCGGGGTGGAGGTAGACCGCGACGGCAACATTACCGTGCGCGGCAAAAAAGTCATGGTCATGCTTGTGGAGAACAAAAAATTCTTTGGCGGTGGAACCAAACTTGCAGTAGACAATATTCCCGCAGATGCAGTGGCCCAGATCGAGGTGCTCGATAATTACAACGAGGTGGCTTTTTTAAAGAATATCTCAGACAGTGATGATATGGCTATGAACGTCAAACTGAAAGAGGACAAAAAGAACTTTGTTTTTGGCGATATCGAGGTCGGTAGGGGAAACCAAGATTTTTACCGGGCGCACGGCAACCTGTTTTATTACAGTCCCAAGACCAATCTGAACGCTATCGGTAACCTGAACAACACCCGGGAGCAGGTTTTTACTTATAGTCAGTATTTTGATTTTAAGGGCGGCCTCAATTCTGTTTTTGATCAGGGAAATTCCGACTTTAATGCATCCAATGACGATTTCTCGCAGTTTCTGGAAAGCGAAGACGTCATTAAAAGTGACCGCAAGTTTGCCGCGCTCAATTTTTCACAGGAAGTCAACAACAGCTTGAACCTTTCCGCCTACGGGATTTTTTCAGATACCAAGGAGAAAACCTTTGTTCAGTCTATTAACAGGTACAATACCTTTACCGAAACCAGAGAGCTGTTTTCGGAAACAGAAAATAAACTGGCTATCGGACACATCAAAGCGGTCTATTTACCAAACCTGACCGACCAATGGTATTTTAAAACGCAGTTCAAGAAAACCGATAATGGTTATGATAACACGATAAATTCAGTAGTGGATACGTTGCGCAATACTTTTCTGAATAGGGAGGATGCCGTGGGCTCATTTTTTAACCAAACGGTGGAATGGCACCGAAAGATTTCTCGGCATCATACCTTTTCCTTTGGTGCGAATTATACTTTTGAGGAACGGTCGCCAAGGACAATCTGGGAAACATCAGATCAAATTTTACGGGGTCTTATCCCAATTGTTGATCAATCTGTTTATAGGTTAAACCAGTCAAAACGGGTAAAAAACAACGATTTTGATGCCATTTTTAAGTATTATTGGGTAATTGATAAAAATAACCATATTTATTCCACCATTGGGAATACCTACTTGAACCATCATTTTTTCACCCAAGATGTTCAGCAACTTGCAGATGAAGGTATCAATGATTTTTCAGGCTCCGGTTTTGGCAATGATCTGGATTTTAGCCTGAACGACCTGTTTTTTGGATTGCATTATAAATTTCAATTGGGCATTTTCTCCTTTGATCAAGGGGTTTTTTTACATTATTACCATTGGAATGTCGATCAAGATATGGCCATTTCTAAGGATAAAACGGTGCTTTTGCCAAGTTTTTCCGCGGAAGCGAAATTGGGCCAGTCCAAAGAAATAGAATTTGATTATGACCTGAAAACCTCTTTTTCGGATGCTTCTCAATTTGCCAACCGGTTGTACCTACGCTCCTACAATAGCGTTTCTCAGGGGAATGAAAACCTGGAAAACGGGCTGAGCCATAATCTTAGGCTACGCTTTACCAAGTTCAGTACCTACCGGGGAATTCGGTACTATGTGGTCGCAAATTATACCGAGCAAATACGCGGCGTTGTCAATTCCGTTAATTATGCCGGCATAAACCAGAGCGTGATGCCTTTTCTAGTCGATGATCCGCTGAAACAGTGGAGCGGTTATGGGAACATCAGCAAGAAGATATTAGATATTGATTTCAGTGCAGGGCTACGGTACAACACTTCAAAATATAAGCAATTGGTCAATGACGATCTTACCGAAAACAAAAACAGCAGCATCTCGTACAATGTTTCAGGGAAAACACTTTTTGATAATTTCCCGATCATAGAAGTGGGCTTCAGGCAAAGTTTCGGCAATTATACCCTTAGCGGAAGTAAATCTGAATTCGTGGCCAGCGAACCCTTCTTGAATGTGGATTATGATTTCTGGAACGGTTTTATCGTCTCGTTCGATTATACCGCATATCGTTATGTAAATAAAGCTTTCAATGAGAAAAACAACTACGAAATTTCAAATGCATCTTTATACTACAACGGCGAAAACAGCGGGTGGAGCTTTGAACTGAAGGCGCAAAATTTGTTCGATGTGCAATTCAAAAACCAGAACAGCTTTTCCTCCTTTATAATTTCCGATACCAGAACCTTTATATTACCACGGATAATTATGTTTTCGGTCGGATATAAGTTGTAGTGTTTATCAAATTGCTCTCATTTAGCATCACAGAACTAACGAATTTTGTCTTATCATTATCGGGCATTTGTCGTATATTTATAGAATATAATATATCAAATGCTAGCGAAAATAGAAATATTAAGTTTTGAGGATGTGGGAACACCAAAATGGAACGATGACCAAAGAGCTTATGAACTTGTCAATGCCGTACGGAAAGGTATCAGTTACAAAAGTTTTGATAAGCTCACTAAAAGAGTGCCTTTCTTAGCGAAGGAATGGGCGCGTTTTTTAAATATTTCCACCAAAACCCTTGAGCGACATAAAGAAGAGCAAAGGGATTTTAAGCCAGTTCAAGGCGAAAAGATTGTTTTGATTTACCAGCTTATGCTTTATGGATACGAGGTATTTGAAGATTGGGATAATTTTTTTCACTGGATTAAAGAGAGAAATGTTGCTTTAGGAAATGAAAAGCCCATGAATCTACTTGATACCAATATTGGTATCGACATTATAAAAAAAGAATTGGGCCGTATTGAACATGGTATTTTGGCATGAGGGTATACCGGCTTGCCAAAAAGAAATACCGTAACGATCTGTCTGGTCTTGGAGCTGAAATTAACGGAGGCAGATGGAATAATGTGGGTACCAGAATGGTTTACACTTCTTCCTCACGGGCATTGGCATGTTTGGAAGTTGCAGTGCATCTCCAACTGAACAGGGGACCAAAAAATTATTTTATAATCACTTTAGAAATGCCTAATGGAATAATTAAAAATTTAGATCAGAACTTGCTCAAAGGGAAAAAATGGAATGTTTATCCCCCAATCGAATTTACCCAAAACATAGAGGATAATTTCATCGAAGAGAATGGACACGCTGTTTTAAGAGTTCCCTCAGCGGTTGTGGGTGAAGAATTTAATTACCTTTTAAATCCTATGCATAAGGATTTTAATACTATTGAAATTGAGGATGTCCAACCATTTAGATGGGACAAAAGGATTTTTGATTCCGACATAGCGGACTAGTGCTACGTTAAGCATGAGCCAATTTAAAATTTATAGTAGGCGTTAAGGCATTTCTTCGATAAAAAGTAATTCCGCAGTTACTTCTTTGGAATGATTTTGCCTTAATCTAACCCAAAATTCGCGATTGACTAATTCGCCACATTACATTTAACTTGAAGATACTTTCAAAATAAAACTTTTCCAGGAATAATTGCAAATAGAATA